>JAYTMX010000072.1:0-7735 GCA_043728155.1 bacterium | reverse complement strand
ACTTCTAAGTTCTTCGATTAATGCTTGCACTGATTTTAATTCATCTTCTATTTTCTTTCTTTCTAGGCCAGCTAATCTTTGTAACTTCATCTCCAAAATTGCTGTCGCTTGCAGGGTTGAAAACTTGAACTTTGCCATTAAGTTAGCATGAGCCTCGGGAGTATCTTTACTAGCCCTTATTAACTTGATTATCTCATCGATATGATCAAGTGCTTTTTTGAGGCCAAGTAATATATGCTCACGCTCTAATGCTTTTTTCAAGTCAAATTCACATCTTCTTCTAACTACTTCTTGTCTATGTTTAATAAATTCTGCCAGTGCTACTTTGAGTGATATAGTCTGAGGAGCGCCATCAACAATGGCTACCAGGTTATAGTGAAAAGTAGTTTCTAGGTCAGTGTATTTATAAAGTAAATTCAAAACTTTTTCTGGCTGAGCACCTGATTTTAAATCAATCACAACACGCACATCAGCCGTTGATTCGTCTCTTATTCCTTTTATTCCTTCTATTTTTTTATCATTGATTAGTGCTGCTATTTTTTCTTGCATCTCAGCTTTGTTAACACGATAAGGTAAAGAAGTAACTATGATTTGGAATTGACCATTTTTAGTCTCAACTATTTCTGCCTCACCACGACAAAGTACACCACCCCTACCAGTAGCTGATGCGTGACGAATGTCAGCTTCGTTAAAAGCAAGGCCACCAGTTGGAAAGTCTGGTCCTTTTACAAATTCACAAAGGTCTTCACTAGTTGCATTTTTATTATCAATCAGGTGCATAGTTGCATCTAATATTTCATTCATATTGTGCGGTGGAATGTTCGTAGCCATACCCACAGCGATACCTAGCGTTCCATTAAGCAACAGATTAGGCACCATAGTTGGAAGCACTACTGGCTCTTTGTATGATCCGTCATAATTAGGTCTCATGTCGACAGTATCACTGTTGAGGTCACGCATCATCTCCATCGCTACCTTACTCATCTTAGCCTCGGTATAACGCATAGCAGCAGCGTTGTCACCGTCAACAGATCCAAAGTTACCTTGGCCAAAAACTAGTGGGTAACGTGTCGAGAATTCTTGGGCCAACTTAACCATCGCATCATACACACTGGCGTCACCGTGTGGATGATATTTACCTAGCACTTCACCTACTACCGCTGCTGACTTTCTGAACTTAGCAGTCGGATATAATCCAATCTGATTCATAGCAAAAAGTATACGACGATGCACTGGTTTTAATCCGTCACGAGCATCAGGTAATGCACGGCTAGTTATGACACTCATAGCATAATCAAGATAACTTTTACGCATCTCCTCAACAATTGGCGCATTAATTATTCTATCACTTACTTCAGGGACTAGCACTTTTGTTTCCATATTTTCTCTCTCATTTTCTGAATTATCTTTTTTTGCTTTTGCCATATTTAAAAATTAGTTATATAGATTAAGGTTATTTTATCTGTTTAAATTATAACATTTTTACACAATAAAATGAACTTGATAAAGTTAAATTTTATGTTATTAGTAAATTACAACCCTTCACTTTGAAGTTCTTTTACAAGATCTTTTGCTTTTTTAGAAAGTTTTTTAGGAAGTTCAATATCAAGATTAATTATCGCATCTCCCCTTGTCCTCCTTTGACCAAATGGTACGCCGCGTCCTGGCACTCGTATTGCTTCGCCGATACTGATACCACCATCAACTATGATTTCTATCTCACCGTCTAGTCCCATTACTTTGTGCTTGATACCAAGTAATGCGTCTGTTAGCTTTATACTGTGGTCCATTACCAGGTCATTGTTTTCTCTGTGCCATATTTTGTCTGGCTGAACGCGAACTTTTATGAACATGTCACCTGATACGCCGCCGCGCACAGCCTCGCCCATCTCTGTCATTTTTAGCATCTCGCCACTATTGATTCCAGCTGGTACAGCGATATTAAGGTCGAACTTACCATTTTTAACACCATCACCTTTACAGTCTTTACATTTATCTTTATATATCTGACCTGTTGCGTCACAATCATTACATGCTTTTTGTGTTTGTATGTTGCCGAACATTGTCCTTTTCATCTCATGCACCCTGCCTTTACCATTACATTTTGTACAAGTTACTTTTCCAGAATTAATATCACCACCGGTTGCCTTACAGGTTACACATTTTGAAGTTCTATTAATAACTACTTTTCTCTCAGTTCCAAATACCGCCTCTTTAAAATTTATCTCAATATCAACCGACATATCACGTCCACGCTTTTCTTTTACTCCAGCAAAGCCTCCAAATCCACCGAACATATCTCCAAATATATCACCAAGGTCACCCATATCAAATTCCATATTTTGAAAGTCATTAGGGTTGAATCCTCCAAAACCTTGATTTTGATTTTGTTGACTACCAGCATTTGACCCAGCACCAGAAAATGTCTGACCATACATATCATATTCTTTTCTTTTCTTATCATCAGAAAGTACTTGATAAGCTTCATTCACTTCTTTGAATTTTGCTTCATCACCACCCTTATCTGGATGATGTTTTGCAGCCAACTTATAAAAAGCTTTTTTTAGCTCATCTTTATTAGCTTTTTTATCTACTCCAAGCAATGTATAGTAATCTTTTGTCATAATTAAAATTTATTTCTATATTATTTATACCATAATTCTAATAAAAAACAAAGCCAAGAACTTTATAAAAACTCTATATTTTACTCCAAATATTCTTGTCATTATTGCCATCAACTTTGAATATTGCTATGCCACCTATTTTATATAATCTAGCTATATTTATCTTTTGAGCTATCGCTTCGGCGTCACTGTATACTACGTAATATTCTTTAGTTGTGGTGGCTAGCGTCTCAACATATGTATAAGATAATTCGCCACTCGCATCCCTAATTTGACTTAGATTTTTATTTTTAGCTTCTTGGTCCGCGTAGTACCAATTCATGCTACCTATTTTCCTGTAATTACTCACTTTACCATTTAGGTCGCGAGTTATCTCATATTTGTTTCCATATGTTGGAACTCCTACTATTATTTTCTTCCACTCTATATCACGCATAGCAAGAGTTAGAACTTTTTCTACCCAGTCTATATCAGCTACTGGCTTATAAGCAGTATTATTCTCTTGTCTTATATTATTAAGTTGCTTATCATCATCTTGCTGATCGTATGCCATGATACGAACCTGATCACACACATTTCCAATAGTCTTAAAATCATTACTATAATCTACTTCATTAAGTTTCTTTTGATAAGCATCAGCTGAAAGGTTAGCATACTTTGAATCTAGTGGTGTTCTAGCTTCTATCGTACACACTAGTAACTTTCCATCTTTATGCAGATCCTTACTTAGCCCGGTTAAGAATTTATTAAATGGGACGCGTGATTCTGCTTTTTTATTTTCAAAGTCAATATCAATCCCGTCTAATTCAAACTTTTTGACAGTATTTCTAATATCAAATATTAATGAAGCACGTAACTCGTCATCACGTAATACATTATCCAGATTATCACGCTCAGTGCCTATCGCCCACCAAAGTATACTTGGTACTATTATCTTACCATTTGCTTTTGCGATTTTTATCATATCGGCGTACGCCCCGGTATCTAATTTCATTGGATCAGTAAAAGTCCCATCACTCCTCATCTCAAAAGAAAAAGGTGAAATTATATCTAACTTGTTTATATTAGTCGTAACTTCTAGGCTACCCTCACTCTCACGCCAATATGGAACCCAGGCGGAAGTTGTAAAGTTTTTACTTAATATATTTTTAATCTCTGGCGAAAAATTAACTAAATTTATACTTGAATTTGTATCACCTGTTAATGTCGTAGTTTTGGTTGGGATATTAGTAATATTTTTAGATTCTTTTTTTGCTGCCGCACGAGTACTTGGTCCAAAAGTTCCAGTTTGTTTTATTTTATTTTTCTTCTGAAAGTCTTTGACTGCTTTTGTTGTTGCTGGGCCGTAATTCCCATTGGCAGAGGTTTTAAGATACCCTTTATTTATTAAAAAGTTCTGCAGCTCTATAACACTCAGCCCAGAAGAGTTAAGTTTCAGATCAATATCATACGCAGCATAAGAAAAATTAATCATACCAAATAAAATAAATACACTTAAAAAAATAATCTTGAATTTATTTAAAAAATATTTTTTAAAATTAAGTGTAAAGTTATTTGTAGTATTAGATATTTTATTCATATATAAATTATAACATACGAACTTATTTTTTGTGACTAAATATTTAACTTGACTTATCACTTAAAATTATGTATTATGTATTTATATGTGCTGGACATCTTCCAGTTTGATCTTTATAAGGAAAAATTAAAATGACTAATGCTTTACTTAATCTGCCAGTAAATTTTCTAAAGAAGGTTCTGGTCGAGGCGCTGCTTGCCAGGCAGAATATTAACTTAAAATTACCAGAAGACATTTCGTCTATTGGTAAAGTTAATCTTAAAGAGATACTGAGTATCTTAGAAGATTTCAAGCTTCAGAATGATGATACTCTTGATTTTCACATATTTAACTTACTGTGTGAAGATCTTGAAAATGACCTAAAGGGATCTTTAGTTGAGTTACCTCTTTTTCCTGAATTAAAACTTCCTGAATAAGGCTCTAAGGCGGCTTAAAAAACTAAAACAAATAGCGATGACATGTCATCGCTATTTTTATCTTTAAGTTTCTATTTTAAACAAAAAACTCGATCACGTCGCCGTCACGCACTATATATTCTTTTCCTTCCATTCTTAGTTTTCCTGTTTCTTTACATTTTGCAAAGGAACCAAGTTCTAAAAGAGTCTTAAAGTCAACCACCTGAGCGCGTATGAACTTTTCCTTAAAATCCGTGTGTATCGCTTGGCCGGCCACTGGCGCTGTACTACCCTTTTTAATAGTCCAGCCGCGTGTCTCTTCAACTCCTGTTGTAAAGTAAGTTTCTAGTCCTAGCATCTTGTATCCGCCAACGATAAGATCTTTGATTCCGTCACTTTTACCACCAAGTTCCCCTCGCAACATCTCTTTTTCTTCTCCTTCAAAGTCTTTGAGTTCGTCCTCTATCTTGGCATCTATAATTACATATTCAAAGTTATTTTTATTTAAAAATTCTATGAGTGCTGTATACCTAGGGTCACAAGATAAATTATTTGTAGGCTCATCTAGATTTTTACCTCCAGCTTTCTTATTTAAAACATATAAAAACTTTTTAGCGGTGATTAAGTTAAGCATCTTTATTTCTTTTACTTCCTCCTCTGTAAAGTTATCTATGTCACCATTTTCTTTATACTCATACATCTGCGAGACTAATTTATCTGCTTCTAAGTTAACTAATAATCTACCTATCAAGTTGTCTAGCATCATATACTTCTTATCACCTTTTTTAACATCTTTTTGTATGGCATTTTTTCTGGTACGACAAGTTTCTAGGTCAGCTGCGACCAGCTCATAATTAATCACTTCTATGTCAAAAAGTGGGTCCACTCTGTCATTTACATGCATCACTTTTTCATCTTCAAATATTCTAACTACTTCGGCTATGGCATCAGTCTCGCGAATGTGTGACAAGAACTTGTTACCCAGTCCCTCACCAGTACTTGCCCCCTTTACTAATCCTGCGATATCAACAAACTCAACTACTGCTGGCACTGTCTTTTTTGTGTCTGACAATTTTGACAGGTCCCAAAGTCTTTGGTCTGGAACTTCTACAATACCTACACTAGGGTCAATAGTACAAAATGGATAATTTTCAGCTGGTACGCTATTTTTAGTTAGCGCGTTAAACATTGTTGACTTTCCTACATTTGGTAACCCTACTATACCTATACTTAATTTCATATTTAGATTATTTTATTGGCTTTATTTTTCTAAAGAGATTATAACATAAAAACACACATAAATAAAATGCACAAGTTGTGCATTTTATTTATTGTTAAATATTTTTATTTAACATATAACAAGTTGCAGTACAACCATCAGTACAAACATTGCTATGCTTTCCAGTTTTTGCATCATTTATTGCACAATCACTACCACACGCATTATATTTCCCTTTATATAGAGAGCAAAAACTTCCTGATACTCTCACACAAACAATACCTCCATATCCGTTTTTTACTGCTTTACATTTTTCTTGTGGAAAATTAATTTTAATTTTTTCAATACTATTTAAGTATATTTTATTTTTAAAATAAGGCACACCATAAAATACTGTCATGAAAATTAATGTACAAATAAAAACGAGTACTGAAATCTTTTTTTTCATAAGGATTTTGTGTTATTTGTTTTGGTTTTATTTAGCATCTTCACTCATCACACTATTTGCTACTTGTTTTAACTTTTCTGTGTCCTCGCTAGACATTACATTTTGAAGTTCCTTTTGATACTTTTGCATAACTTCAAAAGTGGCATACATTTCTGGCTTACCTGCGTCAGTGAGTGCTTTTGTCTCTTTGGCTATTTTTTCAAATAGGCCTGGATTTTTCTCTACGATATTCATGATCATCTCTTGCTGATCTTTTGGTAGATTACGGGTTCCAAATTTAGCTGCATTTTTTAAAAAGAAATCTTTGATTATACTCATATATTTTTATATTTAATTTATTAATATTATTTTGCTAATTCTGCTAGCTTTTGGTCTAAATAAGCTTTAAACTTTTCTACAGATCCAATATTTGATGATTCTATTTTTACTCCATTAATGATAAAGCTCGGCGTTCCACCCAACTTAAGATTAGTAGCTTCTTTTAGATCAGCTAATACTTTATCTTCTATACTTTTATTAAGTAGATCTGCTTCGAACTTTTCCTTATTAAGTCCAATAGATATAGCAAGTGCTAATACTTTTTCTTTTGAATTAAGTGCCCCAGACCAGTCAGCCTGATTTTCGTATAATACCTTTTTCATCTCCCAGAACTTTCCTTGCGCGGCTGCTGCCTCAGTAGCCATAGCACCTAGCATTGCATTTTGATGTATCTGAACTAATGGAAAATGCTTAAATACAAAATTAACACGGTCACTATACTCGGCTATAACCTTAGTTACTATAGGATCAAATGCCTTACATGCTGGGCATTGAAGATCTGCAAATTCGATTACTGTTACTTTTGCATTTGGGTTGCCTAATTTATGGTCGGCTGAGGTTAAATTAACATTTACCGGCATACTGTCTTTTTTAATAGTATCTGCCTTATTCCATACAAAAAAAGAAATAAGAGCGAGTACCAATACTATTAAAATATTAGTAAAAGAGAATATCTTTAATAAAGAATTTTTCTTATGACTGTGATTGCTATTATGATTGTTGTGTTCCATATATTTAATTAATTTTAATTAAATATATTATATCATAAATAAAATAAAAAAATACACAAAATATTATTTTGTGTATTTTTTTATTTTATTTGTGTTGCAAATCTTATTGATTCCAGTTTGTGTACAGGTAATTATTATTTGTATACTGATTCGAATTATTGTCAGTATTCTGACTGCCAGATGCAGGACAGACTAACCCTCTACTAATACAATTTCTGTAGTCATTTACTACTTGTTGATCAGCCTCTGCTGTAGTGATGTTATAGACAACACCAGAATATGTCTCACATTTAAAACTTCCAGAAGCATATATTGAAGAGACCTGAAATCTGATAGAATTTAGCGGACATTCACAAGGTGATACATACCCATTAACATAAGTTACTCCTATTCTACAAACTTCTGGCATAGGCCACGTTAT
>JAYTMX010000071.1:0-5876 GCA_043728155.1 bacterium | reverse complement strand
AGAAAACATAGCTCAGGAAAAAGCGATACAGGACCTCTTTGATGAAAAGAAAACTTTTGTTGCACTTCTAGGTCAAGCTGGTACAGGTAAAACTATGCTCGCTATATTGTCTGCACTAAGCATGGTAACTAATGGACAATATGGTTATGAAAAAGTTATTGTTACAAAACCGGTAGTTGCCGTTGGCGGTAATGACATTGGATTTCTTCCTGGTACAAAAGAGGATAAAATGGGGCCATGGGTAGCACCAATACGTGATCATGTTGATAAGTTCTTAAGGGTGCAATACGAAAAAGAAAAACTCCATGTCATTAAGACGAAGATTCAAAAAGCTTTGACTCAAAAACAAAAAAAGGTAGCTGCTGAAACCAGAATACCAGAAGAGAAATCACTTATGACTTTTGACGGTCTGGTGGAATCTGGGATAATCGAGATAGAAGCGGAAGCTTTTATTCGTGGCAGAAGCTTTGAAAATGTCATAGTGGTAATTGATGAAGGTCAGAACTTTTCTGCTTCAGCTGCTAAGACCTGGATGACTCGCATGGGTGATGGTTCGAAACTAATCATGACCGGTGATGTCACCCAGATCGACACTCCTTACTTGTCTAAAAGTAACAATGCCCTGTCTCACAGTGCTGTTAAAACTGACGGACAGCCATGGGCTAGTACCATTTTCTTAGACCTTGGGGTTAGGTCTATCATGAGTGACTGGGCTGCAAATAATCTGTAAGGATTATTTGTAACTCTTTTTACACTGCGCGAAAGCTTTGCTTTCGCGCTTTTATTTCAATATGCTATAATAAAAATATGTATACGCCTATTTCAGAAATATTTAAAACTTGTGATTATATTACTGATCCAAAAGAAAAAGAGTTTATAACTCTCGCTTATGAAAAAGGGTTGAAAGCGCACGAGGGTCAGATGCGTAAAAGTGGTGAGCCATATTTTAATCACTGTATCGCGACAGCTATAAATATAGGTAGACAAAAGATGGATTATGAGACCATTTGTGCAGGGCTAATGCATGATACGCTCGAGGATACTGAATACAAAAAAGATGATATGGAAAAAGATTTTGGGTCTACTATTACAAATTTAGTAGAAGGAGTCACAAAGCTTGGTCATGTTCGTTATCAAGGTGTCGAACGACATGTTGAAAGTCTAAGAAAGTTTTTTATAGCTGCGAGTGACGACATACGTGTGGTAGTTGTAAAGCTATGTGATCGCATGCATAATATATCAACCCTAGAACATGTAAGAGAAGATAAGAGAAGAAGAATAGCCCTCGAGACTCTTGAGATTCATGCCAGACTAGCTGATAGGTTAGGTATGGGTCGCCTTAAAGCAGAACTCGAGGACGGTTGTTTTCCGTATGTCTATCCAGAAGAATACAAAAAGACATTAGATATATTAAAAGATTTAAAAGAAGGAAAAGAGAAAATAGGTGATGTAGAAGTTTTAGAAAAAGTAGCTAAAAACTTAGAGGGTGAGCTTAAGATTTTAGAAGTAAATATAGAACGCGTAGATCATCGTGTTAAGCATTTGTATTCTCTGTGGCAGAAACTGAAGAAAAATGACTATGACATAAAGAAAATAAATGACATCATCGCCCTGCGTATTATAGTGCCAAATGTATCTGACTGTTATCAGGCGCTTGGCGTAGTGCATGGACTGTACAAACCAAAACCGAACAGATTCAAAGATTATATCTCAGTACCAAAACCTAATGGATACAAATCACTACACACCACAATCTTTACAGGTAACGGTGAAAGTCTAGAAGTTCAAATCAGGACAGAAGAGATGCATGTCGAGGCTGAGTACGGTATAGCAGCACATATTAATTACAAAGAATTAGGTGACGGACTGAGTATCAATAAAATAAAAACCAAAACTTCTTGGACTCAAGAAATACTAGATTGGCAAAAAGACATAAGTAAACATGATGAGTTTATGAAGCATCTAAAAGAAGATTTTTTCAATCATCGTGTATTTATTTTCACTCCAAAGGGTGACGTGATAGACTTGCCTGATGGCTCGACCCCTCTAGACTTTGCATATCAAATACATTCAGACGTTGGTGATCATGCGCTAAGATGTTACGCTAATGACAAATTAGTACCATTTGAATATATACTCAAAAATAGAGACATAGTTAAAATAGAAATTAGCGATAAAGCAAAACCAAATCGTAAGTGGATTAATTATTGTAAGACGCAAATAGCTAAGCGTCATATCAAATCATGGCTAAAATTAAATGGAGGCTTTGTCGATAGATTCTTGGTTAAATAGAAATCCCCAGCATCTTGCGATTGCTGGGGACTTTGTTATTCAATTACTAAATGTTTTAGGGGTTCATTTTTTCTTTTACCCATCCTGGTAAGTTTTGATATGGAAGAAGTTTTTTAGACCAATATTCCACACAAAACCATTTAGATCGAATCAACTCTTCTGCAATGTCTCGCAGATTTTGAGCAGCTGTTAGAAATAATTCCTTTTCTTTTTCCAGTTTATCCGATTTAGCACTTTCTGCCTGAACCTGAACCAAAATTTTCTGCGCAGCTTTGTAGCTGACAGTCGGTGTGATACTTCCTGACAAAATCATTTCGCGTAACTTTTTAAGGCTATGCATTGACTTTGCAGTGATAAAAACATCCGAAGAGTTGGCATTCTTCCCATTAGGTGTCTGAGTAACCTCAATGGTTCCAAAACCATCAGATACATACTTTCCGTTTTCTCGTGCATTGGGATATGTCGGCATTGAAAACTTAGAAGTAACTCCAAGTACATAAGGGATTAATTCGTTTGGGAAGTAGTCATTTTCATCTAGGCAAAGCTTTAGAAAACCATCATGATAGCCAAATGTTTTTCCTAAAAAGGAATACCTTGAGTGTTCCACATTTTTCAGATTTTCAGAAAAACCTGTTAGGTTTGCGATGAGGACAGATGGGTTAAGACGTATGAATACTGACATGGTGAATCTCCAATATATCGCCTCTGGTTACGTTCAGTTTTAGTGAATCGTCTTGCCGGGTCGAAGTGGTCTACAAAGAGCGAAATGCTCGTAGCTTGACTGAATGCCAAACTAATATAACTATATCATAGGTACAAAATTATGTCAAGCTACAACGTAAACTTATTCATATTATACAAATCATCATCTTCTGTATTGTTGTCAGTAAGATAATCTTTGTTCTCGATTATATTTTCGTCAATAGTATGGTCTACATTACCTATTACCCTTTCTTCAGCGCGTGGCATGTCATTTTGCATGATTTCATTCTCTTCATAATTCACTTCGTAATTTGCGAGCGTATTATTATTCTCATAATATTCTGCTGGCAGGTTTTCTAATATCTCATTACTTGGTAAATCACTAATTACTTCTGCGCTAGGATTATTTTCCATATTATCAGCAATCATCTTATTTGTTTCCATTTGATTATTTACAGCAAATACTTGTGGATTTATAATGCTATTTTGATTTGTATCTGCAGTCATACCACTTTCTTTACGTATAAAGTCCATCATGCCCATATGTGTTTTATTTTCTCCTGCACCTTTTAATAGGCGTGACAGTGACATCAGTTCATCGTGAGAAAAATAATCAATAAGTATCTTACCTCCTTTTTCTTTTGGCTCTATAGTAACACGTGTTCCAAGTGCTGAAGCCAGGTTCTCTTCCATGTCTACCACTTCTGGTGTCATCATCGTTGATTTACGTCGCACTTTTTCAAAGGCTATTTTTCTAGCTATTTTTTCAGCTTCACGCACCGTCATCTTTCTTATCATCATCTCTTTAAAGAGTGTCATCATTTCTTGCTGCTTATCAACCAGCATGAGTAGTGGTCTTGTATGCCCCTCTGTAATCTTTCCTTTTGATAATGCCTCTAATATATCTTCTGGTAGCATTAAAATTCTAACTGTATTAGATACATACTCTCTAGATTTAGAAACTTTTTTTCCAATATCAGTCCAGGTTAACTTAAACTCATCAGCAAGGCGCTGATAAGCCATAGCACGCTCGACGGCATTCAGGTCCTCACGCACTACGTTTTCAATAATTGCGAGTTCCAGCTTTTCCCTGTTATCATCCCCGATACGTATAATACATGGTACGGCGTTAAGGCCAGCGAGGCGGCTTGCCCTCATCCTCCTCTCACCAGCTATTAATTGATAGATGACATTAATAGAACCATCATCTCCATGCTCTTCCATACGGCTTACAACGAGTGGTTGTAATATGCCATATTGTCTTATACTGTCGGACAACTCTTGTAATGCTATCGGGTCAAATTCACGTCTCGGCTGATAAGGGTTCGGGACTAACTTTTCTATTTCTAACCAATATATTGAATTTTCTATTGTTGCTGCCATAAATTTATTTTGGTTTATTTTTTCTTAAATATATTATAGCATTTTTGTTCTCATTTTTCATATCAAATCCACATAGAAAAAACCCTTAAAATATGCTATTATTAAAAAATTAAATATACAAGATATCTAATTAGCCGATGTGACGGAATGGTAGACGTAAGCGACTCAAAATCGCTCGGGGCAACCCATGAGAGTTCGAGTCTCTCCATCGGCACAAAATATACAATAAAAAAAAGCTCAGATTGCTCTGAGCTTATGCTTGCTACTTAAAAAAACTTAAGCAGCAACACTTTCTTTGTTTTCTAAAGTACGCTTTGCCGATGTTCTGCCTGCACTTTTTATTTTTTCTTTATTGGCCACAATTTGCTGAGTTAACTTATCAATAAGTAAGTCTACTGCAGCGTACATATCAGAGTGAACACTTTCCGCGAAAATATCTTTGCCTTTTACATGTATCGTGCAGCTTATACAGTTAGAGTCTTCTTTTGCTTTTGTTTTCTTTATTTTAAGCAAAACTTTTACGGTAGTAACTTGATCAAAATTAACCAAAGCTCGGCCAATCTTAGTTGTAATATACGTACTGAGGGCTGGGGTAACTTCAAGGTGATGACCGCTGATTGTAAGATTCATTTAATGAGCTCCTAATTTTTGTCGAAATAAAAATGGCTTTCTCTTAATATGTAATTATAAATAACTACATATTAGAGAAATGTATAATAACATAAATAAATAACCCATGCAAATAAAACTTAAAAGTATAATTTGACTTTTTATAAAAAGTAAGTTATTATATTTATCTAGCATATCGCTAGAAAATTTCAAGGAACACAAAAATGAATCCTGCCATTTTAGAGCGAGTAAAAGTTTTAAAAGCGACCCGTAACGGTGAACAGTTGACTGCAGAAGAAAAAATGCTTGCAAAAGCAAAGGAAATGACCAATCAAAGAGGTATTAAAATTCTGAATCTGATACTAATCGGTGATGGAGAGTTAAGTCAAAAAGAAAACCTGAAAACAGTTAAACTTTTGATTTCAAAAGGCTTATTTATAGACCGCGATACCGGCTGGGAATTAGCTAAGCGTTAACTAGCTAGCCAGAAATGCAAAAGGCGAACATTAAGTGTTCGCCTTTTTTTATGGTTCATTGTTTTTGCAAAACTATTAACCTAATTAAAAAGTTAAATTAAAAATATTTTTTTGTCTTACTAATTTCTTAGATACAAGCGAATTTTTCTAATCTATATTACAGAATAATATATATTGTAATTTCTTACTTTCTCATCAGTCCGTATACTGCTGACGCACCTACTAGTAGGTATACAACAGCTTCTAAGATAGATACTTTTCCTAGTAAAAGATTAACCACATTAAGATTAGTACCAACTAACATTCCAATACCTGTTAATCCCCAGTTAAGAGCACCGATAGTTACTAGTAATTTTGCTATTTGATTTAAATTCATATTTTTTTGAGTATAACTTTTAATTATTTTAATTTTTA
>JAYTMX010000070.1:0-4314 GCA_043728155.1 bacterium | reverse complement strand
TCAAATACTTATCCACGCTTAAAAAATCTTTTATTTTTATATAATATTAAGAAGATCTACTAATTTAATTTCTTTATACTTAAAATAAGCAGCTCCTTGATAGGAACCATTATTATTTTTAATTTTCCTTACTAATGGTGACAGTTTATAAACTTGACCTTCAAATTCCACTTCTCTTTCTCCTGTTACAACTGCTGTAATATTTTTATCATCTACAAAATTAATCACATCTCCTTCTTTTAATCCTTTCCTATAAAAAGAAAATAGCTTACTTTCAATTCTCTCTTCAGAAATATTTTCAAATTCTTTTTCTTTAATTACTTCTTCAGGATAAACAATCTCACCCTCAAAAGAAAGTAAAAGCTGTTTTACTAATTCTTCATCTAAAGCAAAAAGTTCACTAGACCCAACTCTGTGTTTTGCAAAAATTTCTTGTAAAAGAATTTCTTTATCTGAATAATCTTGAAGTTCTATTCCAAAATATTTTTTTAATCCAGAAACATTTGAATACCCATTTCCTTCTAAAAATTTCATCCTACCCCTAAAATTTTCACTCCCAGATTTCCCAATTTTAATTAATCCAGAAACAGATGTTGTCATTATGTATATTATTCCTTTCATTTTATTTATTTAGATGCTTTTACTATGTCGGGAATTAATTTTATAATTTCTTTAGAGAGAAGAGGTTCTTTACTAAAAGTAGTAACCAGCGAACACAAAACATCTATAGTCTTTTCAATAAATTTATTTTTAATAACCTCATTTTCTTCCAAGCTATTTAAAATATTACTAAATGACTGAGCTAAAGTTTTTCTATTACCATAGTCTTTTTTAGAATTAATTGAATCTGAGTAACGAGAAGAACAAAACCACAAGCCACTAAATAAAATCACTTCTACAATATAATACTCAAATTTATCATACCATAGTTTTGAGTAACTAAAATAAAAAGAAACAAAATATGATATTACAATAAGTGTTATTATTCCTAAAATCCACTTACCCCAAAAAGAAGAATCTGTTTTGTAACAGCCTTCTTCTTCTGCGTATGCTGCAGCTAATTTTTTTAATTCTTTTTTATTTAGTTGTTCATTTTGAAGTAGATTTTTTTCTTTTAATTCTTTGATCTCTATATCATCCGTTTCTTTTAAATGGTCATAATCATCTTTGTGAGATATTTTTAGATTTTTAATATCATCATTGTATTTATTCTTATAAGCATCTACTTCATTCACTAATTCACTAACACGATTTTTAAGAGAGTTATTGTCTGTTTCTAATCTAACTTTTTCTTGCTCTAACTCAGTTATAATTTTTTGTGTACTTTTTGACATACTTTCTTACTGGCACCCGTCACACGTAGCCTCAGGAGCTTTTGTTATGTTGTACACTTGATTTGTTTTTGGTATTTCGGTGCTTTTTGTTTCTATTTTTATTTCTGGCATTTTTACTTGATTGTCTATATTCACGGCTACCCTCTCCACGCTTGGTTGTAAGACTGATATAGGAGACACTACATTTGCGGTGATAGTGCTCGCGTCCATGATACCTGTTACGGGCGTATTAGACACTCCCTTATTAGCATCGCGCTTATGAGTTGACCCGAACTCAGCAGTATTCACTGTAGACTTCTCAACTTGTGACGCGCCTAGAGTACGTAAGTAATATGTAGTCTTGAGGCCCATCTTCCAAGCGTATTCATAGATCGCTGCCAAGTCCTTACCACTAGTCCCTGAATAATACACATTAAGTGACTGAGACTGATCTATCCACTTGCCACGATACGCTGCTGTACGTATTAACCATTTTGGATCTATTTCAAATACTTCTTTGTATTTATCTTTTAAGTCCTGAGGAACACTGGCGATATTTCTAACTGAACCGTCATTGTATTTTAGTTGTCCTATCATCTCATAATCCCAAAGGCCACGATCTTTTAAATCCTTGGTTAAGTATGGATTCATAACTATAAAGTCCCCGTTCATATTAGCCTTTACATATATATTTTTATATATTGGCTCGATACAAGGAATAGAACCCACAATGTTAGAGATGGTCGCAGTTGGCGCTATAGCCATACAGTTACTGTTACGCATACCATTTTTCTTGATAGCCTCGCGTACTGGTGTCCAGTCTAATTTGCCGTCTTTTGTGACGTCTATATTCTCGCCACGATTTTCCTCGAGTAGCTTGATAGTGTCTTGAGGAAGTAGATTCCTATCCCACTTACTACCCTTAAAAGATGAGTAAGCCCCGCGCTCACCAGCTAACTCGGTACTCGCCATAATCGCATGATAAGATATGATCTCCATTGACTCATCTGAAAATACTACTGCTGCTTCAGAATCAAAGTTAATATTTAACTTGTACAGTGCATCGTGAAAACCCATAACACCAAGTCCAACCGGTCTGTGTCTCATGTTA
The DNA here is from genome assembly GCA_043728155.1 of bacterium. Lineage (GTDB taxonomy): Bacteria > Patescibacteriota > Minisyncoccia > Phycocordibacterales > UBA5272 > JAUPVO01. The sequence goes on along the minus strand of JAYTMX010000070.1, from coordinate 1,890 downwards.
CTAGTCTTGGCCTCAATAGTTGGGTAATAATTAATGTCTATTACGTTGTCTAACATGCGCATGGCAGTTTTAATAGTCTCAGCCACCATGTCCTGTCTAAAGATACCATCAATAACGTGTACCTCATAATTAAATGAACCCAAATTACATACTGCTGTCTCTTCTAAGCTGTTATTTAAAGTTATCTCAGTACAAAGGTTACTGTTACGAACTATACCTGCGTGATCTTGAGGACTTCTAACATTTGATGGGTCCTTAAAAGTAATCCAAGGGTGACCAGTTTCAAATAAACTAGTTATCATCTTTCTCCAAAGCTCGCGAGCTTTCATAGTTTTGAATAATTTTATCTCGCCTCTTTTTGCTGCTGCTTCATATCCCAAATATTCTTTTTCAAATGCAGCACCGAATGTCTCGGTAAGCTGAGGTACCTCCTCTGGTGAAAATAGACTCCAATCGCCGTCAGTACGAACACGCTTCATAAATAGGTCTGATATCCAAAGTGCAGTATTCATATCGTGAGTACGACGTCTTTCGTCTCCTGTATTTTTACGTAACTCTAAAAACTCCTCCACATCATAATGCCAATTTTCAAGGTATACACATGTCGCCCCTCTTCTTCTACCTGATCTATTAATCGCTACCGTTACGTCATTGGCTATTTTTAAGAATGGTACTATACCATTTGATTTAATTCCTGACCCTTTTACAAGTGAGCCGCTGGCACGGACATTAGTCCAATTAGTTCCGATACCTCCTGCCCATTTACTTAGCTGTGCATTGTCGCCATAAACTTTAAAGATATTCACAAGATCATCACCTACCGAGTTAAGATAACATGAAGACAATTGTGGATGATGTGTCCCAGCGTGAAATAGTGTTGGTGACGATGGTACAAAGCGAGTGAGTGACATGATGTTATAGAACTCTATTGCGCGCGCTTCGCGCGCGCCCTCCTCCTCGCCGAGTGTGAGTCCCATAGCGACACGCATCCAAAAGCCTTGCATATCTTCTAATATTCTACCTGACTCGTGGGTGTCGCGAACAAAATATCTTTCATATAGTGTCTGAGTTCCCATGTACTCGATTATGCTGTCACGCTTGTAATCCATCATTTCGGTTAATTTATCTAAATTAAATAATGACATTCTGGGGTCAAGATAACCCTTATCGATACCGAATTTTATATTTCTTTTAAATGCCTCACGAAGCTCACCGTGTATATTAGTCCAAGACTTTACCTCGCTGTTGATATTTTCAGCGTATACGTCACGCATAAGTAGGCGCGCTGCTACGTATCCGTAAGCTGGATCAAGCTCTATCATACTTCTAACTATCATAATCAAAAGCCTGCCAAGGTCTTTGGTTGTGATGCCATCATGCACTTCGAGCTTTACCTGATTAACTATTTTTTCAAGGTCTACTTCTTTTTCATAACCAACTAATGCATAAGCAAGCGAAGTGCGTATTTTACTTTCTGAGAATCCCTGCTCAGAACCATTTTTCTTAGTTACTTTTAATTTACTTTCTTCTAGTTTTTCTAGGTCTTCTATTTTCTTATCTTCTCTGATCTTTTGATGTTCGAATCTGTATATGATGTACTCCTTAGCAACATCAAAAAATCCAGAACTCATAATATGCTTTTCTACGAGGTCTTGCACATGTTCAACACTTGGCACATATTCCTCGCGTGTCATCGCCTCTAGCTCTAATTCTTTTGTAACTATTTCTGAGATATGCTTTGCGACATTGGCGTGCTCATCACGCGTAATTTTTATAAAAGCTTTTTTAACTGCATTTTCTATCTTTACCATTTCAAATGGAACTATTTCGTTGTTTCTTTTTTTAAGACCTGATATTGTTGGATTCATATATTTATTTTTAAAAATCTTG
>JAYTMX010000069.1:0-2440 GCA_043728155.1 bacterium | reverse complement strand
TCGAGCTCGGCTAATTTGAATCCATCTATTGTTTTTTCAAAATTCTTTAATCTTTGCATACTGGTATCACTCTCACTTTCTGAGAATATGTAACATGTCGAGGCGTGTGATCCGCGGCCGATACGGCCGCGTAGCTGATGCAGTTGTGATAACCCGAATCTATCCGCATTTTCAATTATCATAATACTAGCATTTGGAATATTCACCCCAACCTCAACGAGTGATGTCGCTACTAGTATATGTATTTTATTATCTGCAAAGTTTTGCATTATGTTTTCTTTTTCCTCTCCTGTCATCTTACTATGGATTCCAGCTACTACATAATTTTTAAATATCTTTTGTAATCTTAGCAATTCTCCTTCTACATTTTTTCGCACTCCGTCATCTTCCTCTGATTCTTTTATTTTAGTACAAATAACAAAAGCTTGTTGGCCGACTTTTAATTTGTCTTCGATTATATTATATATTTTTTCTCTGTCAGTTTTATGTACTATTTTTGTAGTGATTGGCTGTCTACCTTTTGGTAATTCATCTATGATAGATAAATCTAAATCTCCAAAAATAGAGAGGGCGAGGGTACGAGGAATTGGCGTCGCTGTCATTGAAAGTAGATGAGGAATCTCAGGCCTGTCATCCCCCTTTTTATGAGCCAGATCCGCACGGGTGTTAACTCCGAATCTGTGCTGCTCGTCGATTATAATTAAAGCAAGATCACTAAAAGTCACTTTACTTTTAGTTACTGCGTGAGTGCCAACGAGTAGTGATATTTTACCTTCATTTACCCACTTTATTAATTGCGGTTTTGAGACTTTTGTATATGATCCCGGCTCACTTTTTGATGGATACTTATAGGCAGTTTTCCCTGACAGATATCCTATTTCGATATTAGTATGATCTAGCATTTTGATTAATGTCTCAAACTGTTGCAATGCTAATATCTCAGTAGGTGCCAGGTATACGGCTTGTAGCGGCGTACCAGAAGACTTCTGTATACCGCCTGCGCTGCTACGTCTGTTTTTAATAGTCGAGTATATGGCGCAGGCGGCCACCATTGTTTTCCCTGACCCCACATCCCCCTCAACTAATCTTTGCATTGGATTATTCTTAGCTAGGTCAGTGTGAATATCTTTTACTACTTTTTTCTGAGCATTAGTTAATTCTATATTATGTATGTCTAAGAATTCTTGCACTAAGTCTCTTTCTTCTTTTTCATTTATAATTATATTATTAATCTTATATGCAGGGGAGTGCGAGGACTTTATTTTCTCATCAGCTATTTTAGCTTGTATTAGGAACATCTCTTCGAACATGAATCTCTTTCTGGCAATGAGCGACATCTTTTCATTCTTTGGCATGTGTAAATATATAATAGACTCTTTGTATGTCGGCAAATTAATTTCTAGTCTTATATTTTCAGGTAAAATATCAAAGCTGTTGATGCTTTTACCATTCTTTTTGTTTTCATTTTCAATATCTATACTATTAAAATCAGGGCTGAGTATGATTCTCTTAATTAATTCATGTATAAAGTTGCTACTGATACCCTTGGTCTCAGAATAGACGGGTAGCATTGGACTATCTTTGTGTATTACGTTTTCATCAGGACTCGCTATGTTAGACAGTATCGAGTCTATTGGATTTTTAATTTCTGAAGCATCTTTGTTTATTTTGCTAATACTTGGATTAGAGAAAACTAATTTTCCATCTTTTTTTTCAGCGCGACCATGTATACTAACTACGCTGCCCACTGGATACATCTTACCTATATATGCCTGATTGAACCAGAATATTTTTGCATCATTAATCCCGTCCGAGAATATGGCCTCAGTCATTGGGATTTTACTTTTCCAGGCTTTGCGTATCTCTATTTTTTTTATATGACCATAGAGAGTAGTCATGCTACCTGACTCAACATTTTCAATACTAATATTATCAGCATAAGATACATAACGTAGCGGGGCATAGCGGAGCAAGTCCTCACAAGAAAATATCCCTAGTTTCTGAAAACCAAGTATCTGGAGTGGGGTCAATCTTTTTACTTCACTAATGCTTTTCTCTAATATGCTCATAATTTTCTAATTATATTATATCATAAAAAATGAGTACAAAATGTACTCATTTTTTATTAATTTAATTTATTTTTGGTTAATTCTTAATACCTATTCTTAGCGTAGATTATAATGAGGGCAAGGTTAATTAGTATGCAGATTAGGGTAAGCAGGTTAGTGAGACTAGAGATATTCTTAAGGTCCGTAAAGTTAATATAAGTGATACAGAATAAGACAAAGAGGGAAATAGAAAGCGGCATAATCGGGCGTGGCCAAAACATGATTAGGGCAGCTAATAGTACGAACCCTCCATGCCATATTGTAAACATAGCAACTGGTGGTATATAATTAGAAGTACAAGCAAAGATGGCATTTCCAGCAGCCGTACTTTT
>JAYTMX010000068.1:0-11486 GCA_043728155.1 bacterium | reverse complement strand
GTAGACTATATTTAATTTATTAAAATAGATACCAAAACAAAAATATGCAAATAATAAAATTTATAAAAGACGTTAGAAATGAAATGAAATATGTAAAATGGCCAACCAGAAACATGATACTGGGTTCGACCGTTGCGGTACTTTTAATATCAGCAGTTGTAGCTGCGCTACTTTCTGGTGAGGATATGTTATTGCAAAAATTATTAGCAAAATTATTAGCAAAATAAAATAAATAATAATATGAACGAAGAAATAATAAACGAAGAAGCCACAGAAGTAGTACAAGATACTAGTACAGAAAATACAAAAGAAGCTGAAGTTGTAGCTGAAGTAAAAGTAGAAGAAGCAAAGCAAGAAGTTACAGAAGAGGTAACTCAGACTACTAACATGTTAGATATGGACGCAACAGATAACTTTAGTGCTGAAAGTATTAACTTAAAACAAATGGGTAACAATGAGCGTAACTGGTACGCAGTACATACGTACAGCGGTTATGAAAATGCAGTACTTAAGAATTTAAAACAACGCATCGACTCACTAGACGTTACAGATAAAATATTTGACGTAGTAGTACCAGTTGAAAAGAAAATAAAAGTAAAAGCTGGCAAGCGTGTTGAGGTTGAGGAAAAAGTTTATCCAGGTTATGTTCTCGTAGACATGATAGTAAATGATGACACTTGGTATATAGTTCGTAACACACCGCGTGTTACTGGATTCGTAGGTGCTGGAAATACTCCTGTACCATTAACTCCAAAAGAGGTTAACTATTTATTAGGTAAAATGAAGTCTGCAACAGTAACTCACGAGTTAGAAATAGGTGAGGGTGAGATGGTGATAGTAAAAGAGGGTCCATTTAAGGATTTTGAAGGTAGAGTTGAAAATGTTGACAAGGTAAGAGGCAAGTTAAATGTACTAGTTAACATGTTCGGAAGAGAAACTCCGGTTGAGCTAGACTTCTTGCAAGTTAACAAAATATAGTGTATTATATAAAAGCTTCTAAACAAAATATAAAAACAAATATGAACTTGTTTTTGTAAAAACTATTTGAAAAATAATCAAAATATCAAATTTTACTTAGCGTTTTAATCCCAAAGAGAACCCTACAACGACTCAGTAAAATTTATATTTTAATTATTTTTTCATAATTAAAACTAATCAAATAAATATATGAATCCAACAAAAAGAGTATCAAAGAAAGTAAAAGTCCAGATAATGGCAGGTAAGGCAATCCCTGCTCCGCCACTAGGTCCCGCCTTAGGTCAGGCCGGTGTTAACATCGCAGACTTTACAAAGAAATTCAACGATGCAACAAAAGACATGAAAGGATTACTTTCTGTCAAAATATATGCATACGAAGATAGAACATACGATTTTGTAGCTAAATCAGCGACAACAACAAGTATGATCAAAGAAGTATTAGGACTTAAAAACCTAAGTGCAAAGCCAGGATCAGTAAAAGCTGGTAAAATCACAAAAGCTCAAATTAGAGCAATTGCCCAGCATAAGATGGCAGACATGACCGCAAATGATATCGACGGAGCTATGAAAATAGTCGAAGGATCAGCAAGGTCAATGGGTCTAGAAATTGTGGCATAGCCCATAAAAGTTAAACTAAAAATTAGCAATAATTTTTATAAAAAATACAAAAAAACTACTCAGAGATGAGTAGTTTTATTTTATACACATATTAATTTTGATATATATATATGGTATAATTTAAGCACAAATCAAATTATGAAAAATACAAAAAATATAATAATATTAGCGCTAGCTGTACTGGTAATTTTATTCTCAATTTATGAGATTAGCAATATTTACTCAAAATCTAATTTGGTAAGCGACAAATCCGTAGAAGCTAAAAAAGAATTAGATATTTATGCTCTTGGATATAAGACAGATGACAACAACGGAACAAAAACAGAAATAACTAAGAGGATTGGAGATTTTTACTGTAAAGTTCAAGAGTTTTATGATACTAAGACCAAAGAAGTAGATATGGGTAATTATTTTTGTGCTAAAATTGGTGGACCTATTGTATCAGGTTCGTCTTCAGTTCCAGACTGTGTTTTAGTTTTAAATACTGGAGTACCAAAAGGGCTAGACGTTAACCTTGACAGCTGCTTTTATTTAAAATAAGGTATAACTAAAGAGGTGTATAAAAAATTTAAACTAAGTTCTGATTAAGCAAAAGTAAACATAAGCATAAAAACAAAAACTACAGAAATTTCTGTGGTCTTTGTTTTGTGATATAATATAAAAAATAAATAAAATAAAAATATGCAAGAAAAATTAACTCTAGAATATATTAAAAATAATTTTACGCCGCTAGACGTTAATATGGGTTCTGGTAATGACGCTTATGTTGAGGGAGCAGAAATAGTAGAGAGAAATAATGTAGCTCTTATAATAAAACACCCAACAGAAAACAAATATTTGATTTCAAAATGGAAACAAGTAGACTGGTCAGGATTTTTAACTGGCGGCATAGAAGACGAGGAAAGTAAAGAAGAAACAGCCAGAAAAGAATTAATAGAAGAAAGTGGTTTTAAAAATATTAGAAATATAAAAGATATGGATTTTGCGTCGCATGGATTATTTTATCATGTTATAAAAAAGCAGAATAGGCTCGCTCACTATAACTTGGTATCTATAGAATTAGAAGATTTAGAACAAAATGAAATAAGCGAAGAAGAAAAATTAATTTGTGATTTTATCTGGGTAGATGAAGTAGAAGTTACTAATAATCTAAAGCGTGATGATATGAAAAGTCTTTGGAACTTTTATTTAGAGAATAAGTAATATTTTAAAATTTGAGTTTTAGAAAGAAAATAAAACAAAAAAATAACCCGAGTAAAAAATAAAATTTGTTACTCGGGTGTTTTGTTAGTTGAATTTAAAGACTTCAACTTCTGCAGGTGGGGAATTATCTGTTCCGCCCATCTTAACAGTTTTATCGTCTAACCTTTCTAGCCCTCTGTAGGCAACTAATGGACTAACCATTTGTGGCATAAGAATAAAGTTCTCAGTCTCTTCCTGAGGTCTCATGACGCCATCTTCTCGGCAAGCATAATCAGAGTGAATCAAGGTCCTGTGTAATTCTCCAAGCTGAAAGCCTGGAACCCTTCCATCAAGGAATAAGCGGTAAATACTTGGTCCACCAGCAACCCAGACAGTTTTAATGTTCTGTGAGTTACATATGGAATTGATATTCCCCAGGTTAGTAGTCACTATTGTTCTGCCGACACATTTTTCTGAGTTAAGTACATGCTCATTGTCTACATTACGAGTCAGGACCACAAGAGTTCTGTCCGGTAGAATTCTATATTTTTCTGGCAATGTCATCCAGGTAGTATGTCCCATAATCACAAGACCACCCAAGGTCTTTGTGACCCTAGAAAAATATTTCATATCGTCACTAATATTTGGCCAAGGTAAATATGGATTACCAGTTTTATTTTCTACAGGACTTTTGTGTCCGACTGATCCACAATTGGTTACGGCCAAGATTAGATTCGCTGAGATTGGCTTTGCTGTTTGATTCATAATTGTCTCCTACGTAGTCTTACGCAAAGTTCCCATAAAGGGAGTGTTTAAAAAAGAACTTAGAACATTTTAAAAACGTTGTGAATCAATATTAACACTTTATTGTTAAAAAGTAAAATATGTAGTATAATTAAAGGTATGAAGTCAGCTCACAATAAAAACCCAATAAATATCTTATCTTCTATAAACCTTAAGAGTAAAAAAAGTATATCAGCATACGCTGGACTAATAAGTGGTACAAAAGGAAAAAGAATAATGACAGAATGGAAGAATTTAAGAGCTTTGGGTTAATTATATGAACTTCGATACAAATATTTTAATAGCTTATATTAATGGAGATAAAATAGTTGTAGACTTTATTTTAAATCTAAAAAATACTAATCAGCCATGCTTTATTTCTAACATAGTAGAGGCGGAAATGTTGTCACTTAAGACTTTGAACGAAGAAGATTTAAAAATGATAAAAAACTTTATAAATGAAAATTTTATAGTTATAAATGCAGATAGAAATGTAACTCAAAAATCTGCAGAGATGAGAAGATCCTACAGTAAAATAAAACTGCCTGATGCAATAGTTTTAGCAACTTCTTTTTTAAATGGATATCCACTTTGCACTAGGGATATATTTGAAAAAGTTAAAATAAAAGAAGTTATTGTTATAAACATATAAAATCATGTTAAAAGAATTAGAAAAAAAATTATGTAATTGTTTTGGAACCTCTTCACTTAGATTATCTTTTATAGAGGATACTAATTTTGGTGATGTGACTACTAATATCGCCATGATTAACGCTAAAAAAGAAAGCGTAAATCCAGTTGAGCTAGCAAAAAGATACGCAGAAATATATGAGACAGATAATTATATAAAAAGTGTTTTTAAGAAAGTAGAGGTCGCAGGTCCTGGATTTATCAATTTTACTTTTGATGAAAGGTACCTAGAAGATAATTTTAATCTAAATATAAAAAATATTAAAAATAAAATAAGAGAAGAAAGTGTCTATAATAACAAAGAAGTTTTGGTAGAATATACCGACCCGAACCCATTTAAGGTTTTCCATATTGGTCACCTCATGACTAATATTATCGGTGAATTTGTGGCAAATAGTTATGAGGTTTTAGGTGCAGATGTAAAAAGGATAAATTATCAGGGTGATATAGGTCGTCACATTGCTATCAGTATCTACGCTATTTTAAAAGAAGAAAACTATAAAAAATTTTTAGAGCTTGTAGAAAATAAAAATATATCTATAAAAGAAAAAGTTATTTGGCTTGGACAAAAGTATGCCGAAGGTTATGCTGATTTTGACTTGGAAGATAATGATGAAAATCTAAGTAAAGAAAATAAATTAATAGTAAAAAAGGTAGAAGAGATAAATAAAAGTATCTATGAAAAGAGTGACGAGATTATAAATGATATTTATAATATGGGGCGTGCGTGGAGCTTGGATTATTTTGAGACACTTTATAAATTACTCGGTACAAGATTTGATAAGTATATTTTTGAAAGCGAAGCTGCGCCGTTTGGACTTAACTTGGTAAAGGAAAATACAGGATTTGGAAAAGTGTTTGAAGTAGGCGACGGGGGGGCCATAATTTATGACGGAGAGAAAGAGGGGCTGCACAAGAGGGTATTTATAAATAAAAATGGATTACCAACCTATGAGGCAAAAGACCTGGGCAATATGCAAATTAAATTAGAAACTTTTCCAGAGATATTTAAATCAGTGGTTATAACTGGTAGCGAACAAATAGATTATTCTAAAGTATTATATAAAAGTATAGAAAAACTTTTTCCAAATCTAGAAAATAAATTAGCACATATGGGGCACGGCATGATGCGCTTTGCTGATGGCAAGATGAGTAGCCGAAAAGGCAATGTCATAGCTGGTGATGAGCTCATAGAAAATATAAAAGAAAGCCTAGAAGAAAAGTTTAAAGATTCTAGAATAAAAAATAAATTAGAAAAAGATTTTCTTTTAGAAAAAGTGTCTATCTCAGCTATAAAATATTCTGTATTAAAACAAGCGATTGGTCGTGATGTGATTTTTGATATGGGAAAAGCGACTAGTACCGATGGTGACAGTGGTCCATATTTACAATATACTCATGCCAGATTGTCTGCTATTTTAAATAAACAAAATATATTTATAAATATTCTAAATAATTTAAGTCATAAAATAAAAATCACAGAAAATAATAAAAATATTATTTTGCTACTTATCAATTTTGAAAATATTTTAAAAGAAACAGCGGAAGGTGTCGCACCGCAAAAGATGTTAACCTATCTTATCAATTTGTCTCACGCTTTTAATACATTTTACGCAAAAGAAAAAATAGATGGTGATAAAAATAATTTAAAATTAGCAAAGAATATAAAAGAGGTAATAAAAGAAGGGTTAAAACTCCTTGGCATTTATGCTCCAGATAGAATGTAATTATTAAAAATAAAAAGCTGACTAAGTGTCAGCTTTTTTAAAAGCATCGTCAGACTAATCCTGGTCAGATTGCCTTTCTTTAAATCCCCAGTCAAGTTTCCTTACAGGCTTATTTTCGTCACTGACTCTTTCCCCAGTAATTTTTTTCCAGTTGTCTGGGAATTTTATAACTTCTCCTCCCCCTACACCGCTTGGCTTTCGTGTGGTTAGATAAGAGTCTATTTCCACCTCACCAAATGCGACCTTACTTACAGTATATGCGTTTTTTGTTGCCATGTTTATTTCCTTTAAAATAAAAACTAATACAAAACAATCTCAAATATTATATATAATATAAACAAATTTGTCAAATAAAACATCATAACTTTAATAAGAGATATTTTTTATGATATAATGTAAATAACAAAAATCACAGAAAATAAACATGAAAAAGAATGTATTAATAACAGGTTGTAGTGGTTACGTAGGTGCGATGTTAGTTGATCAACTAATGCACAATGAAGAGATTGGAATAATAGTTGGAATAGACAAAGAAAATCTAGAAGAGTTAGTGATGGACGAAAAGAACACAAAACTGCGAGAAGAGAAATTAATTTTTATAAATAAAAACCTAAGTGATAAATCATGGATGGGTGAAGTCAGGTCTAAGCTTGAATCTTTTACGAACAGCAAAAGATTAGAGAATAAAAATTTTGATATAGTAATACACACCGCATGGCAAATACGTGAGATGTACGGTAAGAAAAATCTACAATGGGAATGGAATATTGGAGGTAGCGATAATGTCTTTGATTTTGTTTTTCAAAATAAAATAAAAAAGCTAGTTCACTTTTCTACTGTAGCTAGTTACGGAGCCTATTCTACTAACCAGGTTGACCATTATTATAAAGAGAATGAAAAGTTCCGTACTATGGATTATCTTTACTCAGAAGAAAAGAAAATATCCGAAGAGCACATAGAAGACAAATATAAGCACGCCGTTAAAAACGGATACGATGGTCAGGTGGTTATAATTCGTCCAGCTGCTATATCTGGGCCTCGTGGTCGCCTTGGTCGTATTCGTTTTGGACTTCAGTCGGCATTGTCAGGTAACCTCAAAGGACAAAAAAGTATTGCTTACAGCATAGTTGCTGCTATGACAAAGTTCACTCCAGTTACCGAAAAGTGGCTGAGGCAATTTGTCCATGAGGATGACATTGTTGACCTAGTACTTAGAAGTGCGATGAGTAAAATGCCAAAAAATTATGAAGCGTTCAACGTCTGCCCACCAGGAGTGTGCGTTATGGGTCCTGATATGGCAAAAGCGGTGGGTAAAAAACCATTAAAATTAAATCCATTATTTATAAGATTTGTTTTCTTTTGGATGTGGCATTTATCTCTCGGCAAGATACCAACCTCACGCGGTGGCTGGAAGAGTTACTCTTACCCGATAGCCGTAGACGGATCACGTATCTCAGAAGTATTTGATTTTAAATACAAGGCAAGTTGCCTCGATGCTTTTACTAAAAATGAGGGACGCTACGCAGCCAGATATCTTAATTTGAAATAAGTCTATTTTTATGTTACTCTTTGTCCATAGCTTACAAAATTGTTTGTAAGTGTAATTTTTTACAAAAAGAGAAATAGAAATGAACTATAATCAAGAGGAAGCAGTGTTAGAAGTTGTGTCTGCAAAAAAAGTATCACTACCAAATTACATTGGTGTGACTGACGTGAGTCAAGTGTCCCTTTCGCTTAACTTGTGTAATCTGGTCGAAGGGTCTAATTACAAAATGCATATTGGAGTTATGACTAACTTTGACACCATGAAAAATGGTATACCACCAGAAAAGTATCAGAAAGTTTGGCGCAAAAGAGATCAGCTTGCTATATCTTTTGTAGATCATCCAAGCGCATTTAACGTGATACACTATGCTGATTACAAAAGAAATGGCAGAACTACAGCAAGTGTTCTGCGAGACGTATATCAGTATGGTGGTGAATATTGTCATGGCATACAGCTAGATATGATTTGGCCAGCAACTGAAATAATGTGGGATACAAAAGAAGTTCATCCGTATATGAAGTTTATACTTCAGGTCGGTAGGTCAGCAATGTCTGACATTCTAAAAGAGGGGCCTGATGAAAAGTCTTTATTTAGATTATCTGATAAGCTAAATAAAGAGTACTCAGGAGCAGCTGACTATGTGCTCATCGACTTTTCTGGTGGAGAGGGCATACCTTTTGACACTAAAAAAATGTTGCTAATACTAAGTCACTTGTACAAACATTCGCCAAGCTTCTCTTATGTAGTAGCTGGAGGACTTCATGCTAGCAATCTTAACCTGGTTAACGAAGTTTTGAGATACTTTCCAGTTTCTTGGGATGCGCAAGGTCGCTTACGTCTGACAGGGTCATCAACTGATCCAATAGACACAGACATGGCAATGAATTATGTTCGTGGGTCAGCTGGCCTAGCAAAAGCATACAGGAGGTCCGTATGAGAGTAAGAAAACCAAAGTCTGAAATGGAGCAACTTAAAAATAACTCTGTGATAAGGGGTAAGGTAAAATTTTACTCCAGATATGGTGAAGGAACACTAAAAGAGCATATTTTTAGGCAGAAACCTAAAATTTCTTTGATTAGAAAATCAAATTAGTTAGAGTGGTATAACTTTAACTCAAAGCGAGGCACGCAGTGCCTCGCTTTTTATTTTGTAAAAATTATACACTTAATTTATTGCAAAATATAAACATGTATAGTATAATTTTATGCATGATAGCAGAAAAAAGAAAAACACAAATTAATGATTTAAATTCTGAAACAGCAGGTATTTCTTTACGTTTAAAAAAAGACTTGGACTCAAGTCTTACTAATTATAAAAAAAATAAGACTACTATTTCTTTGGAAAATATTTTTAAGAAATTAGGTTATAATTTTTAATTTACTATGGATATAAAAATAGAGTATTCGCTAGAGGCTGAGCTAGATGTCTCTGATATAGTTAGTTATTATGAAATAGTAGATGTTAGTTGTATTAAGGAATTATTTATAGATATAAAGAAAATAGAAAAATATATCTTATCCAATCCAGAATTGTACGCCATTAGATATAAGAAAATCAGAAGAGTTAATTTAAAAAAGTTTCCCTTCTCTTTCTTTTATTTTTTAGAAAAAGATAAAGTGGTAATATTAAGAGTGCTACATCAAACCAGAGATCCAAAATTCTGGCCTCAACCTTAAGGACTGTTAAGGTTTTCTTTCCTTTGCAAAAAGAATAAAAAAATGTTAGTGTTACATCATAACTTGCAATCCCGCAAGTAAGTGTCTTTAATGGAAGAGAATATTATGGTTGAAGTATTGTCAGGAATACTTGTTTCAGGTTTTGCAATACTAACTTGTTTTGCTATACCTTTGTCTGCTTTGATGATTGGCGACTTTGATACAAATAAGACTAAAGTGAAAAAGTTAAAAATGGGTTGGACTTTTAATAAAATCACAAGAAAACTAGAAAAAGTTAACTAACTTATTTAAGCGCGTGAGGAAATGAAATTTCCGAGCGCGTTTTTCTTTTGGTAAAAATCCTCAAATATATTTTGCAAAATATGGGGTTGTGTGTTATAATGTTAAGTATTCGCTTAGTGTATTGTGTATTCATTACATACATCACTATGACTTTACATGTTCTATGTATATGCGAAGGTCCTCTGATCACTTTACGAATAGAAGTACTGGGTATATGACCGGTCAACAAAGACCTAAAATAATTGACAACAAATAGTCATAAAAATAATTTTGTAAATTATTTTTCTAAATTAATTTTTAGTAAAATACCTTTACAAAGCAACGCTTATTTATCAAATTAACTAAAACTCAAATATAAAATATATGGCAGCAGAAGCTTTTAATCGTAATAAACCGCATATAAATGTAGGTACAATCGGACACGTTGACCACGGAAAGACAACTCTTACCGCTGGAATCTTAAACGTACTCCACCTTACTAACCCTAACATTAAAGTTAAGGGTATTGACGAAATTGACAAGGCTCCTGAGGAGAAAGCTCGTGGAATCACAATTTCACTATCTCACTCAGAATACGAGACAGACAAACGTCACTACGCTCACATTGATGCGCCAGGTCACGCCGACTATATCAAAAATATGATCACAGGTGCGGCTCAAATGGACGGTGCTATACTAGTTATCGCAGCGACAGATGGTCCTATGCCACAAACACGTGAGCATGTTATCCTTGCAAAGCAAGTAGGTGTACCAAAGATGGTAGTATTCCTTAACAAGTGTGATATGGTTGATGATCCAGATATGATAGAGCTAGTAGAAGAAGAGATCCGTGAGATCTTAACTAAAAATGGTTTTGATGGTGTTAACACACCAATCATACGTGGTTCAGGACTTAAAGCATCAGAGGCAAAATCTATGGATGATCCTTGGGCTATTAAAATTACAGAACTTATGGACGCACTTGATACTTGGATTCCAACTCCAGAACGTGATACAACAAAACCATTCCTAATGCCTGTAGAGGATATCTTTACAATCGAGGGACGTGGTACTGTAGTAACAGGTAAAATCGAGCGTGGTATAGTAAAATTAAATCAAGAAATTGAGATAGTTGGACTAAAAGATACTGTAAAAACAACAGTAACTGGTATTGAAATGTTCAACAAGAACCTAAGTGAAGGGCTTGCTGGAGATAATGCTGGTATTCTAGTTCGTGGTATTAAAAAAGAAGATATTGAGCGTGGACAGGTATTATGTGCCGTAGGTACAGTAAAACCACACACTGACTTTGAGTGTGAAGTATACATCTTAAAGAAAGAAGAGGGTGGACGCCACTCACCATTCTTTAATGGTTACAAACCACAATTCTATGTGCGTACAACTGACGTAACAGGAGATTGTGTATTACCAGCAGGAACAGAAATGGTAATGCCAGGAGATACAGTTAAATTAACAGTAAAACTTATCAAGCCTATTGCTCTAGAAGAACAAGGCAGATTCGCTATCCGTGAAGGTGGTAAAACTGTAGGTGCGGGAGTTGTAACAAAAATAATCGCTTAGTTTATTTTTATAAGAACTTTAATTAGTTTTTATAATATAATCTAATAGATTTAAAACTTATTGCACATTAAATTAATTATTAACATGGCTACAAAGCAAACAAAAAAGAGTGTAGATACACCTAAAATTAGAATCAGAGTACGTGCTTATGAATCAAAGGCATTGGATCAATCTGCAAAATTAATAGTAGACACAGCAAAGAGATTAGAGGCAACAGTAATGGGGCCAGTACCTCTTCCAACTGAGTTTACAAAATATACAGTATTGCGTTCAACTTTTGTTTATAAAAACGCTCGTGAGCAATTCGAGATGCGCGTTCACAAACGCCTAATCGAAATTGAGAATCCTAGTCAAAAAGTTATCGAAGCTCTCACCAACCTCTCACTTCCCTCTGGAGTCGATGTTGATGTAAAGATACAATAATCAAGAAATTAGAAAGATATG
>JAYTMX010000067.1:0-25052 GCA_043728155.1 bacterium | reverse complement strand
GAGAGCTATAAAAAGGGAATGATGCAGAAAATATTCTCGCAGGAGATGAGATTTAAAGATGAGAATGGTAAGGGTTTTGGGGATTGGGAGGAGAAGAGGCTGGGGGAGGTGTGTGAAATTAAAAAAGGTAAACAGCTAAACAGATCTGGATTATCAGAGTCCGTGGGTTTCCCAGTTATTAATGGCGGAGTTTCTCCTTCTGGTTATACAAATATTTTTAATACTGAGGCTGGAACAATTACAATAAGTGAAGGAGGTAATTCGTGCGGCTATATTAATTTTTTAAATACAAAGTTTTGGTCTGGAGGACATTGCTATTCTTTATCGGATCTTACGCCAAAAATACATGTGAATTTTTTATACATTTTTTTAAAATTTAAGGAAGAAAATATAATGAAATTAAGAGTTGGGTCAGGACTTCCAAATATACAAAGAAAAGATTTAGATAAGTTTATTTTAAAAATTCCTGAAATAAGAGAACAACAAAAAATATCTGAGTTTTTGGGTTCGGTTGATAATATGTTAGAATTAAAACAAAAGCAAATAGTCGCTGCAGAGGAGTGGAAGAAGGGGGTGATGCAGGGGTTGTTTGTGTAGAAAAATTTATGAAAAAAGAAAATATAACTAAAAAGAGTATTTCAAAATTTGATTCAATATTAGATTTAGATTATCTGTGTTTTGAAAGGGAGAGTCAGTATTTAGAGCGTAAAGGGTATGGTGAAGAAGATATAAAACCCACTAAGATTGCTAATGAAATAATAGGAATGCTTAACTCTGGCGGTGGGGTGTTAGTTTTTGGAATTTCAAATGAGGGTTTAATACAAGATTTAAAATCCATCGATAGTAATCTTTTGGATCAATATAGAAAATTAGTTCACGATTTTATAAAACCATCAGCAAATATAATTTTGGAGGAAACTACTCTTGAGACAGGAGAATTAATTTTTATATATCATGTATCTCCTGATCATGAAAGAGTTTTTTGTAGAAGTGATAATGAGAACATCTACATAAGAATTTATGATTCAAATAAAGGCCCTTTAAATAGAGATCAAGTCAGAAAATTAGAATATGATAAAGAGATAAGAAAATTTGAAGAAGAGTTGAGGTCAGATTTTAATATGCAAGATATAGATATGGATATATTAGATCAATATAAAAATAAAATTAACTTTTTAGGCTCATCTGAAGAGTTGCTTATTGCTAGGAATTTAGCAAAAAGAAATGAAAGAAATGAAATCGTGTGTAAAAACTCAGCTATATTACTGTTTGCAAAAGATCCAGACTCTTATATAAGTAATGCTTTTGTAAGATATGTAAGATATGACGGAAAAGACAGAAAGGTGGGTGAAGATTTTAATGTTATAAAAGATGAGTCTTTCAGGGCTTCAATACCTAAAACCATTGAGGTTTTAAAAAAGTTTATATATGCAAGTTTGAGGGATTACTATTACTTAGATATTGAGTCTGGTAAATTCTTAAAGATATCTGAATACCCTCAAGAAGCATGGCTAGAAGGCATTGTTAATTCTTTGTGTCATAGATCTTACAATATTAAAGGTAACTGCGTTTATATAAAACATTTTGATGATAGGTTTGAGATTTCAAATAGTGGACCCTTGCCATCTCAGGTTACTATAGAAAATATACGAACCGAAAGATATTCTCGCAACCCTAGAATAGCAAGAGTTTTATTTGAGATGGGTTATGTAAGAGAGCTGAACGAAGGCGTGCCTAGAATATATGAGTCTATGAAAAAGTCTATGCTGGAAAATCCAGAGTACAGTGTAGTGAGTGATACCGTAAAATTATTATTAAAAAATAATGTTGCTGAGCATGAGCTTTCTATATCAGAAAATACAATAAATAAAATAGAAAGAGAATGGAAAAATTATAATGATAACCAAAGAAAAATAATAACGTCTCTTTTTAAGAATCAACATTCAACATTGAGTCAGTTTCAGGACCTGCTAAGTATATCCGATCAAGCTATCAGAGTTCACCTTAACTATTTTCTATCCGAGAACTTAATCGAACGTAACTCAGCAAAAATAAGAGATAAAGATGCCATTTATACACTTAAGAAAACTTAAGAGTATTTTAAGAAAAGCAAGAAATCTCTTATGAAATAAAGGTTTTAGGTACTTTATTCAAGATTTACTAAAAATAAGAAAAGCAAAAATATACCACCACAAACCGATTTGGTAACTAAGTATCTTAATCATATAAAACAGAATTGTATAAGTCAAGTAAATATTTACACACTATTTACAAAAGTTATACACATATATATTTACATTTTAAGTAATTTAATGTATAATAAGTAAATGATAAATAAAGTTAATGTAAAAAATAGTAAAACTAATATACAAGATAATCTACAGCAAATAAGGAAAAGCTATGGCATGTCGCAAGATGATCTGGCGAAAAGGATGGGTTTGTCTAGGCCTACAGTGGTAAAGATAGAGAATGGAGAGAGATTGTTGTCGGTGACAGAAGAAAAGAAGTTAGCTGAGATATTTGACCTGCCTACTATCGAGGTGAGTGATATAGACATACCAAAGAGGAATATAGAAAAATTCAAGCAAGTATTTTTATACTTAATAGAAAAAGTAGGCAGCAAGCCAAATGTAGGCATGACTGTACTGTACAAACTTTTGTATTTTATTGATTTTGACTATTATGAGAAATACGAGCAGCAACTCATGGGGCTAACTTATTTTAAAAATACTTATGGTCCAGCACCTAGAGAATTTTTAAAAGTTGTAGATGAGATGAAAACAAATGAGCAGGTCGCAGAGTTTAAAAGTAAACATTTTATGCATGAGCAGACAAAATATCTGCCAATAGTAAAGTCAGACCTGTCGCTATTGTCTGCTCAAGAGTTAGAAATGATAGAGAACGTGATATCTAGGTATGCAAACAAGACTGCAAAAGAGCTGTCAGAGTTATCACACATAGACACTCCCTGGGCCTGCGCTGAAATGGGTAAAGATTTAAAATATGAACATGTGTTCTATAGACCGGAACAGTTTTCAGTAAAAGAGTATAGTGATTTGTAAAAGATTTTATGATATTTCAAGAAAGTGATGATTTCTCTAAAGATTTCAAAAGATTAAAGAAAAAGTATTTATCAATAGACAAAGACTTTGAAATATTTTCTGAGGTTCTGGAAACTTTTCCGAAAGGAAATGGGTCTAGACATTGCAATATCTTAACAGATAAGAATCCGCACTTTATCCTAAAAAGTAGAATGAGATGTAAGACACTTCTGAGCACAGAACTGCGTGTTATCTACTGCTTTAATGAGGAGTTACAGAGTATAACTTTTATAGAGATTTATTATAAAGGAGATAAAGAAAATGAAGATGAGGCAAGGATAAAATCATTTATAAATGCTATAATATAAAACATGCCACCACAAACCGAAGCACAATTAGAGAGAACACTGATAGTACAGATGAATAAGCTGGGATTTGAAAGTGTGTTCATAATGGACAAGATTGACCTGGAAATGAATCTAAAGCGTCAGCTGGAGAAATTTAACCAGACGACTTTTACTGATGAAGAATTTATAAAGATATTGAATCACTTAAATAAAGGAGATAGATTTAATAAGGCGAAGACACTCAGGGATAGATTCGTGTTGAAGAGGGAGAGTATTGTTAGTGGTCATAAGGAGGAGAATGCCGGCGGCGGCGAAGCCGCCGCATCTGGAGATATGTATGTGAGATTTTTCAATACTGACGAGTGGTGCAGAAATGAATATCAGGTTACTAGTCAAATAACTCAAAAAGGCAGATACGAAAATAGATATGACGTGACACTACTGGTGAACGGTATACCAATGGTGCAGATAGAATTAAAAAGAAGAGGAGTGGAGATGAAAGAGGCATTTAACCAGATACAAAGATATCACAAACATAGCTTTACTGGGACACTATTTGAATATGTGCAAGTGTTCGTAATTTCAAATGGAGTAAATACAAAGTACTTTGCAAATAATCCAAAGCAAAGTTTCGAGCAGACATTTTACTGGACTGATGTGACTAACAAAAAGATAACGAGTTTAGAAGACTTTGCAAATGCATTTTTAGAAAAGTGTAAATTATCAGAATACATTGCTGAGTACATTGTGCTTGCTGAATCAACTCAGACACCAATGGCACTACGTCCATATCAATACTATGCTGTGAAGGCAATTGAGGAGAGAGTGAGCAGCTCAGATAAAAATGGATACATATGGCACACCACTGGGTCAGGTAAGACTCTCACATCTTTTAAAGCTAGTCAGATACTTTCCAGGAATCCCGAGGTCAAAAAGGTATTATTCGTAGTAGACAGAAAAGATTTAGATATACAGACCACAAAAGAGTTCAATTCATTTTCTGATGGATCTGTGGATGGTACTGATAATACTATGAGCCTAGTCGAGCAGCTAAATGATAAAAAGAGAAAACTGATAGTTACTACAATACAAAAGCTAGACATTGCTATTAGCCGTGAAAGCTATTTAAAACAATTTGAATATTTGAAAGACGAAAAAGTGGTGGTGATATTTGACGAATGTCATCGCAGTCAATTTGGTAAGACTCACGCTAATATAAAAGGGTTCTTTAACAATGCTCAGATATTTGGATTTACTGGTACACCGATATTTGCTGAGAACAATGTGGGTGGCGTGACTACTAAGGATGTATTTGAAGAGTGTTTACACAAATACATAATCACTAATGCCATATCTGATAATAATGTGCTCGGCTTTTCTGTAGAGTATGTAGGTAAATATGTAAAGAAAGAAAGTGATGTGATAGACGCAGATATATTTGCAGATGCATTAGTCAAAGATATCAACACAAAAGAAGTGCTAGAAAGTGAAGATAGATTAGATAAAATATCTGACTATGTACTAGCTGACTGGAAGAGGAAAACAAAAGATGGAAAATTTAATGCATTTTTTGCAGTATCTAGCGTAGAAATGTTAAAGAGATATTATAAATTAATAAAATCAAAAAAGAAAGATGATTTTAAGATAGCTACTATATTTACATACAAAGCAAACGAGGAAGAAAGTAATGATATGCTGGATGTTGATGTTTTTGGTGAGGATAATACAAATATCAATCAGCACTCAAGAGACTTTTTAGAAAAATGTATAAGTGAGTACAATACAGAATTTGCTACTAACTTTTCGACAGATAGATTTTATGATTACTATAAAGATTTACAAAAGAGAATTAAAAATAAAGAAATAGATCTAGTGCTGGTGGTTAATATGTTTTTAACTGGATTCGATAGCCCCAGACTTAACACTTTGTATGTAGATAAAAATCTGCGTTATCATGGACTAATACAAGCCTACTCACGTACGAACAGACTGCTTAATTCTGATAAGCCACATGGTAATATAGTCTGCTTTAGGAATCTAAAAGAAGAGACAGATAAAGCATTATCGCTTTTTGGTGATGAGAATGCAAAAGAAATAGTTTTCAAAAAGCCGTATGAAGAACACAAAAAAGAGTTTGAAAATAAATTAGAAGAATTAAAAAGAAAAGTACCAACCGTAAACTCGGTAGATGATTTAATGGGCGAAGAAGAGAAATCAGAATTTGTAAAGTCATTTAGAGATTTACTGCGTATTAAGTCTTCACTAGAGACTTTTGCGGAATTTGATATGAATGAATTAGGAATAAGTGAGCAAGAATTTTATGACTATCAAAGTAAGTATTTAGACGTTTATGAAGACAGGAAAAAGAATGAAATAAATAAAGAGTCAGTGCTCGACGAGATAGATTTTGAAATAGAATTAACTAGAACAGATAATATTAATTATGACTATATTATAAGGTTAATTATCGGGCTACAAAATCTAAAAAATACAAAAGATAAAGAGAAGAAAACAGAAGAGATCTTAAATGTGCTAGATAGAGATATAAAGCTGCGTAAGAAAAAAGATTTGATAAAGAAGTTTATCGAAGATAACTTACCGAGTCTAAATAAGAATGAAAATATAGAAGATGCTTTTACAAAATATTGGAATGATCAAAAATTAGAAAAGATAAAAGAAATAGCAACTAACGAAAATATAGAGCAAGAGAAAATAGAAAACATGATAGGTGAGTATTTGTATACTCAAAAGCTACCACGCGAACAAAAGATAGTAGACATGTTACCAGTAGCACCGAAGTTATTAGAAAGAAAAAGCATAGTAGATAGAGTTAAAAATGCAATATTAAATGTTGTTGATGTGTTCGAGTGGTAACATGACTTAAAAACTAAAACTTAATATTAAAAATATCACACATAAATAATGAATATAAAATGTTATAATTAACAACATGAAAATCGTACTCTTCTTTTTTATCTTATTCATCTTATACTTACTATACACATACATAATCGTAAGGCAGAAAATAAATATATTCAAGGACCTCGTACAAAAAACTGTAAAGTATGAAAATATAACAGATGATAAAAGTAAGACTTTGCTAATACTCGGAGACAGTACAGCCATAGGGATGGGGGTAGATAAAAGTGAAGACAGTATACCAGCGCTACTCTCGGATAAGTTAAAAGTGACTTATGCTGAAAATAAGTCAGTATCTGGGGCCAAAGTATCTGACCTAAAGGAGCAGCTGCAGAATATAAAATTAAAGAATTATGATTATATACTAATACAAATAGGGGGTAATGATGTAGTTGCTAGAGAAGATGCAGACAAAGTAGGCAGAGAGTTAAGTGAAGTGATACAGACCCTACCCAAAGATTCAAAAATAATAGTGCAAATGTGCGGTGATGTTGGCGTGGCTACTCTCTTGCCTTGGTTTACAAGAAGCTATTATACAAACTTAAGCGTAAAATATCATACTGCATTTGAAAAAATTACAAAAGAAAATGGAGCCGCATATATCAATCTGTATGAAGATCCAAAGACTGATCCATTTTTAAAATCTCCTGGAATATATTTGTCTAAAGATGGTTTTCATCCATCAAGCGCTGGCTATAAATTATGGTTTTCTAAATTAGAAAAGATTATAGATGGTAAATAGTCTTACATTATCAGATACTAATATTTTATTTAAAATCTCATCTTTTTCATGATATAATATACCTAAGGAAATTTTTATGGTAAAGAAAATAATTAAAAAAAATGAGTTAGATAAAGAAAATACTTTTTCTGAATTTCTTTTATACAAAACTAAAGATGAGAAAGTAAAAGTTGAGATATTTTTGCATAATGAGAATATTTGGTTAACCCAAAAATTAATAGCAAAACTATTTGACTGTTCAGTTGATAATGTGTCACTTCATATAAAAAACATATTTACTAGTAATGAATTATCTGAGAATTCAGTTGCCGAGGAATTCTCGATAACTGCTACTGATGGAAAAAGTTATAAGACAAAACACTATAACCTAGATGTTATTATAGCTGTAGGTTATAGAGTCAACTCTATACGTGCTACACAATTTCGTATTTGGGCTACAGAAAGATTGAAAGAATATATCATTAAAGGCTTTACTATGGATGATGAAAGACTTAAAGACCCTAATGGATTCTTTGGAAAAGATTATTTTGAAGAGCAGTTAGCTCGTATTAGAAATATACGCTCTAGTGAGAGGCGTATGTATCAAAAAATTACAGATATATATTCACAGTGCAGCGTTGATTATGATTCAAATGAGAAGGTGACTAAATTATTTTTTGCTACTGTGCAAAATAAATTACACTTTGCAATGACGGGACAGACAGCCGCTGAAATTATCTATAATAGAGTAGGTAATAAAAAGCAAAACCTGGGGCTCACAAGCTGGAAAAATGGACCCAAAGGAGAGATAAGAGAAGCTGACGTAATCATAGCTAAAAATTATCTACAGGACAAAGAGCTAGATCTACTTAACAGGATAGTTACTATGTATTTGGACTATGCAGAAATGCAATCTAAAAAAGGGATACATATGAAGATGAAAGATTGGGTAGAAAAATTAGACTCTTTTCTAAGATTTAATGAAGAAGAAATATTAAATGATAATGGTAAAATAAGTCATGAAGTGGCGGAAGCCCTTGCTCTATGTGAATACGAAAAGTATAGAATAAAAAAAGACAGAGATTATATTTCTGATTTTGATATAGAGGTTAATCAAGTTCTGGAAAGTAAGAAAGAAAAAGAAAATTAAGAAAATAGAAATATATGCAAAACAAAATAGACACAAAAAACGCAAATGAAAAAAGATTCGAAAAAAGATATGAGTCACTTAATGACATGCAAAAAAAGGCGGTAGATAATATTGACGGTCCGCTGCTAGTTGTCGCGGGTCCAGGATCTGGTAAGACAGAGCTGCTGTCACTGCGCACCGCTAATATACTCAAAATCTCCCAAGTGTCACCTAATAATATATTGCTACTTACTTTTACTGACAGCGGGGCTCATAATATGCGTGAAAGATTGGTGGGGCTCATCGGCGAGGCGGGATACAAAGTAGCGGTGTATACATTTCACTCATTTGCTAGTGACATCATGGGGCGTTATGCTGAGCATTTTTTTGATGGGGCGAGCTTTAGACCGTCTACCGATATAGAGAGGATGGGGATACTTGAAAATATTTTAAATGAGATGTCACGGGACAAAAAAATAAATTCAAAACATCCTGACATGGGTTATACGTATCTGTCTGATATCATATCTTGTATATCTGGTCTTAAGAAAGGAAATCTAACTCCAGATGAGTGGAGAGACAAGGTGAGCATACTAGAAAATGAGTCAGAAAGTATTAATGAGGTGGTCGCTGAAAAATTATTAGAGATAAAAGGTAAAAGAAAAGTAGAGATAATAATGCCGGCATATGAATATATATATGAAAAGCTAAATGAATTGCCTCTAAGCGCCCCAGTAAATAATACAGCCAAATACCTAGTTAATGTACTCGCTTTAGAATTAAAGCAAGCCATAGAAACTGGCAAAACTAGCAACCTGACAGAATTTAAAAAAGAATATTTTGTATTTGAGGAAAATACTGAAAAGTTTATCTTAAAAGATAGTCAAAAAGATAAAATACAAAAGTGGTCCGAGCTAGCTGACGTATATGAAAAATATAATTATGAGATGCATAAAAAGGGATTATATGATTTTGACGATATGATATTTAAGGTGAGCCGAGAACTAGTGACTAATAATATACTGCGTAATGAATTAGAGGAAAAGTATCAATACATAATGATAGACGAATTCCAGGATACTAATGACGCGCAATTCTCCCTCGTTCAAAATCTAACTAGCAACAAGATAAATGAAGGCAGGCCAAATGTCATGGCGGTAGGTGATGATGATCAAGCGATATTTAAGTTCCAAGGGGCAGAGCTAGATAATATAAATAAATTTATAAGTAGCTTTATTGACGTAGAATTAGTTACCCTAGATAAAAATTACAGGTCTACGCAAAATATTTTAGACGAGGCAAGACACTTAATTACCAAAGTTGAAGACAGGCTAGAGGTTCGTTATGCAGGCAAAATAAATAAAAAAATAATAGCCAGTAATAAAAAACTAATTGAAAAAGAAGAAGGTAAAATCATAGAAAAATCTTTTGAGAATATACATGCCGAGATGGATTATGTATGTAGCGAGATAAAAAATATTTTAAGTAATGGAGTAAATGCAAATGAAATATCCGTCATATCTCGTAGTCACAATAATCTAAAAGGTATGATAGAGATAATGAATCAGCACAAAATACCATTTTCTTATGAGAAAAAAGAAAATGTATTTGAAAAGCAGCCAATAAAAGAGCTAATAAATATAGTGTCTTTTGTGGATTCTGGATTTGACGGTACATGCTTACATTTACTACCAGAAATAATGACTTACAAATTTTGGAATCTGAGCCGTTTAGATATTTGGAATATTGCAGAGAAAGTAAAAGAAGGTGAAGTGAGTGTGGGCGATGTAGGGGAAAGGATTTATAAAAAAGCATCATGGCTCACAGTAATGAGTGAGAGTGAAAATCTAGATATTAAAAATATAGCTCTCTTTTTGATAGAGCTGATTAGCGATGCTAAGAGCATGCCACTAACTCACCTAATGGATAAGATAATAGGGACAAATGAGTGGGAGATAAATGGTGAACATGATGATGAGTATGTGAGCAAAGAGGAAGTGAATTATAAATCTCTATTTAGAAATTATTATTTTGGAAAAGAAAATTTTGATCACAATAAGCCCGAATATCTTGAGTTTTTATTTGCATTACGTACTTTTATGAGTTCACTACGCGAATACAAAAGTGGAGAGATGTTATATGCAAAGGATTTGGCTGAGTTTATAAGTATTTATAATAATAATCAAAATCTTACTCTCAAATTAACTTCTCCTTTTGCTACCAGTAGTGAAGCAGTAGTGTTACAGACTGCGCATAAGAGTAAAGGCCTGGAATACGAATATGTTTTCATCATTAACAGTGATGAGGATGAGTGGAATGGTAGAAAAAGGACTAACAAAATAGGTATGCCTATAAACCTAAAGTTATTACCAAGTAATGATGAACTCTCTGACAGGACTAGATTGTATTATGTAGCTATGACACGTGCCAAGCATACGCTGTACATAACACATAACAATCAAAAGTTCCAAGCCTTATTTTCTGAGGAGCAAAATGAAAAAAATAAATTAGAAAAATTAGAAGCGAAGAAGCAAGATAAATTAAATAAAGCTAATGACTTGGATAAAAATATTCTCTCACAAGAATTAGTAAATAGTCTACAGATAAAGCCATCGCAAATATTACTTCAAGATGAAAAGATTTTACTAAAGAGATTGCTAGAAAATTACAAGATGCCGGTAACTCACCTTATCAATTATCTTAATATTGGAAAAGTAGGGCCAGAGAACTTTATCGAGCAAAATCTGCTTCGCTTTCCTCAGGCCATGAGCCCAAGTTCTGTTTATGGTTCAGCTATGCATGCTGCAATGCAAAATTATTATTTGTATTTTAAAAAGTATCAAAAACTAGCTAGTAATGAAAAACTAATTGAGTACTTTACAAATGCACTTAGCGCAGGTACGCTCACCAAAATAGATTATGATAAATATCTAGAATCTGGTATTAAAAATTTAAATATATATATCGAAGATCTTAAAAGTAGAGAGGAGAGAAATGGAGGCATAAGAGAGAGTGACATGGTTGAGGTTAACTTTGCAAATGAAGGAGTATGTATAGGTAGTGCGCATGTGAGCGGTAAGATAGATAAGATGAGTTTTGATGGAAATACAATAAGTGTGACCGACCTTAAAACAGGTAAGAGTTTTAGTGATTGGGGTGATGGGGCTGGATATGATAAAATAAAGCTTCATTTTAACAAGTATCAGCTCGCTTATTATTACTTACTAATTAAAAACAGTAGAACTTATCAAAACTATAATGTAGATTTTGGTTATATAGAATTTTTAGAAGCTGATTTTAATAAGAAAATAAATATACTAAAATTAGATCTAAAAAGTGAAGAAGGTAAAGAAATATTAGACAAAGTAGAAAAGCTTACAAATATTATTTACCTCAAAGTCATGAATCTAGACTTTCCAGATACGTCAAAATATAAAGCAAAAGACCAAGATGACGAAGATAGCGAAGAAAAAAGTACGATTAGTCTAAAAGATATATTAAGATTCGAAGATGATTTACTAAGTGGTGCTATATAATATAAAAATATAATCTATGACAAATATAAATAAGCAAGATAAATACAAAGCCATATGGATGTCGCACAGTAGTATGGGTGATTATGAAAAGTGTCACAGATTATATTATCTACATAATATATATAAAAATAAGGATAATAAAAAGATAAATATAACTAGTCCATACATGTCACTCGGTATTGCTGTGCATAATGTTGTTGAGGCGCTTAAAACTCTAAAGTCTGACGATAGGAAAAAGATAATAGAAAGTAAAAAAGAAATAAGTGTGCAAGAAAATGGTAAAGAAGTTAAAACACTAGTGAGTGAGCTAATTTATAACTTTGAAGAAGAGTGGGGAAAGTATGTGGGCAAGGTAGGAGGATTTGAAAATGAAATACAAAGAGAAGAATTTAAAAATAGGGGAGTAGAGATGATCAAAAATGTAATAAGTGACCCAAAGATGTTGCTGTCTAAAACTATATCTACCAAAAGTTATTATGACGGAGACATGTTGCCTAATTATTATATAAGCGAAGAGGAAAATATAATACTGTGTGGTAATGTAGACTGGATAGAGTATATGGACCCAAATCAAGAAAATAAAAACGGATCTCTCAAAGTCATAGACTTTAAAACTGGTAAAAATGAAGAAAAAATAGACAGTCCGCAACTATTTATATACAAGCTACTCATAGAAAAGCTGGGATGCAAGTGGCCGGTAACACAAGGGGCTTATTGGTATTTTGAAAATAGTAGCGTAGTAGAAAAAGATTTGAATGATGTAGAGTTTATGAAAAATCTTGAAGAGAAAATAATAAAAATAGGAGTAGAGATTAGGGACAAAAGATATATTTGGAGCGAGAAGGCAAGATTCAACAAGCCTGGATGGTTAGAAAAAGAAAACTTTGCAAATAATTTTAAATGCAATAACACCTCGCAGTTTTGCGATTGTAAAAAGTATGAACTCATAATTAATAATGACCCAGGCGCAGAATATGTAGGAGTAGATATGTATGGCAAAGATTCGTATTTTGTAAATAAGTAATATTCTAAATATTAGAATGAGCTGCTCACTACGCTCGCAGCAAAATAAGTATTTAAAAATTCTATCTCTCCCTCATTTCTCTTGGATTGGCAACAGATACGTACAGGTCTTCGACTTGCTTTCGCGCCCAATCAGTTTTACGTAAAAAAGTAAGTACTGACTTTAGATTTGGGTCTACATTAAAACATTTGATTTTAATTATTTGCCCCAGCCTTTCCCAGCCATATTTTGCAAATAAAAACTCTACTACAAATTTTAGTGTCTTCCCATGCAACGGATCATTTGGATGCTGCTTAGCTAATTCTACTTTTACTTCTTCACTATTTTTCATATTTTTATAATAACAAATTACAATACCTTAATCAACTTCAAAATATCATAAGTTATATCTTTGTAGTCATTTTCCCATTTTTCGTGTACAGGCTTTAATTTATCAGCTCCTTTCATATCTTTTTTTATCTCATCTATGATTTTCTTAGTAATCTTATTTTTCTTAATAAAGGTATCTATATATTCGCCAGCAATTTCTAACACTTTTTCTTTTTCTAATCCTGCCAGCTTTTTGTCTTCTACTAGGTCACAGAGGTGATTGATTACCGTCTGCATGGTTAGGTCTCTTTCTTTTGCTATTTCTTTTAACTCTTTATCTTCTAATAATAATTTTAGGGTAATATATGTTGTAGGAACTTTAGCCTCTAAGTTTTTTATACTAGCTTCTTTTTCTTTTAATTCAGCATCACTCATAGCCTCTTCATTACCACCCATCCTGACTCTGACTAATTTTTGTTTTTCTTGCAAATCTTCTAAGTTATATTTATGAAGGGCATCTACTGCATTAGTTGATTTTTGTATTAATCTTTTATTTTCCTCAACTACAAATGGGGCGACTTGCAGGGCCTGATTATTGAGCCCGATAACTTTGAGTCCTGACAGTGAACGCACGCGAGACAGGGCAACGTAACCCATACCAAAACCAAATCCCTTTGTTAGGTCTACCTCAGCAGCGTCTAATGTCATACCTTGTGACTTGTGTATGGTTATCGCCCAGGCGTAACGTAATGGTATTTGGGTCACTTCGGCCAGTATCTTATCGTCATCACTTTTGATCTGCCACACGTCAGGCTGTACTATTATTTTCTCACTTTCTTTTGTGTCGTTACCTAGCGTCTCGACTATTGGCATATTGTCACGATCAAAACCAGTTACAATTCCTAGTGTCCCATTTTGATATTTATTAGCTTTGTCATTTTTAATGAACATAACTTTTGTGCCAGTTTTTAATTTTAGATTTTCATTAGTTAGAATATTTGTTTTTAGATTATCGACTAATTGCTTTTTCCCGACACTAGTCATTATGTATTCGTATTCTTGTATCTCTTTTTTATGTCTCTCCTCTAATTCATTATGTAGTGTCTTATATTTTTCACTATTCATAGCATCTACATTTTCGTTATGAGTGAACAGCTTGATCGCATCGTCAATAATGTTATCACTAGTGCTTTGCAGGGCTTCTAAGCTGTCATATATATCTTCGTCAGCATTCCTAATTGCATTTAAGATACTAGTGAGTGTATTATCTTCTTGTCTATAATTTTGAGTTAAGTAACATATTACTGGTTTGGCATTTATCCAGGCTTTACTATTAAAAGCATATTCATTAATAATATTAACAGATCTATCACGTACTACTGGTGGAAGTTGGAAAAAGTCTCCACAAAATATTACTTGCAGTCCTCCAAAAGGTAAGTCATTTTGCCTCAGCCCTTTTGCTATCTTGTCTAGCATATCTAGGCGACTGGCGTGAAGCATAGATACTTCATCTATTATGAGGACCTGAGTATTCAGATATCTCTTAACTAGCTTTTCATTCTGGGTCATATTTTCCAGATCCCAGTCACTAATATTATCTTTGACCCCAAAGCCGCTCCACGAGTGTATAGTAGTGCCGCCAATATGAGTGGCAGCAATACCAGTACTGGCAGTTACGGCGTGAGTGATATTATGCTTTTTAAGATAATTAATAAACATATTCAAAACATAAGTCTTACCGGTACCAGCCGAACCAGTTAAGAATGTGGTATGGCCTAGTTTTAAAATATTAAGTGCTTCTTCTTGTGTCATATTAATAGTATTGTATATTTGTATAAATTATTATTTCATAATAAAAATATCTTTCTAAATTACATTATAACATATTTGATATTAACTTTTCTTTTTCTGTTCTTGTTAATTTTTTGAGAGCTGATTCTCTTTTCTTGGCTTCGGTAGAAGTTTTGAATTCTTCTTTGTAAATTAAAATTACTGGGCGACGTATTTTTGTATAATGCGCTCCGGCTTTTGTATTGTTGTGAGCGTGTAATCTCTTTTCTAAATTATTTGTAGAGCCAATATAAAAAGTATCGTCATTACAATTTAATATATAAGTATAAAATGTATTATTTAATTTCTTTTCCACTTTTTTATGCATAACAAAATTATAACATTTTTATGATATAATATTTTAATGAAAGATTCAGCTGATTCAAATCAAAATAATCACTATGATACTGTAATAATTGGTGGTGGGGCTAGTGGTATGATGGCTGCGAGCGTAGAGAGCAGCAGTGCGAGGGTTTTAATCTTAGAAAAGAATTCAGAGCTTGGCAAGAAACTTAAAATCACTGGCGGAGGAAGGTGTAATATTTTAAATGCTGAGATGGACATGAAAAAGCTTTTGAAGAATTATGGAAGTAGCGAAAAATATTTACAGACACCATTTTCTATTTTTGGAATGCAAGATACGACTCATTTCTTTTCTAAAATTGGTATCGAGATAAAAATAGAAGACAGAAAAAGAGCATTTCCAAAATCAGAACGTGCACTGGATGTATTTAATGCACTAGAGAAAGAATTAATTAAAAATAAAGTAGAGGTAAAACTAAATACTAAAATACAAGAAATAATTATAGACAATTATAAAGTTGTCGGTATTAAAATTTTAAATGAGAACAAAGAGATGGAAATATTCACAGCTGATAAATATATATTAAGCACCGGCGGTTACTCACATCCAGAAACTGGTAGCACAGGAGATGGATTTAAATTTTTAAAAGATGCAGGTATCAAAATAAGCGAAGCTAGTCCAAGCCTTGTTCCTATTTCAGTTAGTCAAGCTTGGGTTAAAAGCCTACCAGGTAAAACCATAGAAAATCTTAAATTAACTTTTTATATTGATGGTATTAAGAAAAAAGTAATCAAAAATAATCTGGAGACTAAAAACAGAATACTATTTACCCATTTTGGATTATCAGGGCCAACTATTTTAAATACTTCAAAGTTAATTAGTGACTGGATGCATGAAGGGCAGACCAGTCTATCTATTGATCTGTTTCCAGAATTAGACGAAAAGGGATTAGATGATTTTTTACTTAATATTTTTGATAATAATAAAAACAAAATATTTAAGAATATACTCAATGACATTTACGCAGGTAATATTTTAGAAAATATATTTTTAGATAAAAATTTTTGTATAGAAAATAATTTTGAATCTGGTGATGAGAAAAATATTTTAAACAAAGAAGTAAATAATATTAATAAAGGTGAGAGAAGAAAATTAGTAAATATATTTAAAAATCTAAAAGTAAATATTACTGGTCTGATGGGTTTTGATAAAGCAATAATAGCCGATGGAGGTATAGAACCAAATGAGATTAATTGGGATAATATGTCACTTAAAAGACTTTCTAATATGCGCGTTACGGGGGACATGATTAATATCACCAGGCCTAGTGGTGGTTACTCATTACAATTATGCTGGACTACTGGCTACGTCGCTGGGTCTTCTGAGTGAATTTAAAGTAAAATAAAAAGCTGTCACAGACAGCTTTTTTGGTTTTAATAACTTAAGAATTTCTTAAGTTTTATATTTAGACCAACTACCATTAACCTTTTCCCATATCTCCGGCATAAAAGTCATCTCAAGTAACTTACCATGATACATTAAGAGTAGATCCTTTAATACAGGTAAAACAGAATCTATCCCTACATAGTAGTTTTTAACAGAAAATAGGGTTATGTGTTTAGGTTGGTCAAAATCAAAATTTTTAGCGCCTAACATGTTTGCAAGTAGAACATTTTCCTCTTTAGATCCAGTAATTACATAACTTTCCGGTACAAATTTTAATCTTATACCCAGAGAATATCCAGGTAGATGTATAGATTCAATACCCGCTAGACGTGGAATTTTTGAATCATCAGTAAAAACTTTTATTTTCTGCCTAACTATTTTAATGTAAGCAGCTGAGCATAATCGATCTATCTTTATCCCACCAATAATCGTCATATGATAAGGTAAGGCATTATCTACAGGAGCAGAACTAACCAAAGAGGGAAATTCGGTAAGTAATTTTTCATGCATTAGTCTCAATGTGCCCGAACTTTCAATATCTGGCCTAAGTAAAATACAAAAAGTATTTTCTGTTGTCATCTTTAATCTCCAAGAAGTTAATAATGTTTAATATAAAGAACTCTTAATTATTTTACTTTATTTAAAACTTAAAAGCAAATTAAAATAAAAAACCTACTCATTAGAAATAAATTATTTATAATGAGTAGGTTTTGAGTGAGCTCACAACAACAACTAGAATCCAGATCTTATCCCTATAGAAAATTGAGTAACCCTTTTTATAGAATTTTTTGGGTTTCCATAGTAAGCAGCTGAGGTGAATAATTTTGTATTTCTATTTAATTTGTAAGACATTCCAATCCCAAATTTTGGCATATTACCGCACTCAAATTTGTCATACAGTTTTACTCCATAATTTTTTATAGAAAAGTCACTCTTTAAATGAGCGCATGCTCTAGCTATTCCAAATTCTGGCTCCAAATCTAATCTTTTAGTTAAGGGTATCTTACCTATTAGACTGATACCGCGCAGGGTATAATCTAGATTATGGACTATGCGGTCAGCATAGGTGTACTTGTCAGAATTAACTTGGATATTGCCCGTAAAACTAGTCTTGCCTGTTATATTACCTTTTGCGTAAAATGCCTGAATCATAAAATCATCAAATTCATAACCGACAGCAACAGTAAAAGCTTTTCCAGGATCCGAGTTTGTTTTATATTCTAAGTCAGCATGTCCAGTATATGTATTTCCATTATGCATGTATACATCGTCATAAGTATATTTCCTATTTAGATTTTCCTTGGATTCTACTATTTTATTAGTATAATCTCTGTTTAGGCTGTAACTTACATAAAAACCCTCGGCATAAGAACTTTTACAAAAAATAATCACAAAGCTTAAAAAGAGCGAGCGAAAAAGTGAACTCATTAAATTCTCCTTGTTTGTATCAAAGCATACTAACATTAATATGACAAAAATAAAAGTTTCTGCTATAATTAATATCCAATCAACCAAATTAGGAGATATTAATGTCGACGAAGTCAACAATAGGTTCACATAAAGATTTTGATGCAAAAGTCAAAAATACAGTAGGTACATTTATCTACAACAAACTAATTTCTCTTGGCGTAGGAATTAAACATATAAAAAAGATATGCTTGAAGATAGGGAGACAAAAAGAAGAAATTTTTAAAGTACAGTTTCTTGATAAGTGTGGCGCCCTGATTCAAAAATTAGAAGAGTTAGTTGCTGCAGGTCAAAGCTATAAAGAAAAATTGGTTGCTAGTAATAAAAGCTATAACAAGACTAGCATTAAAAAAATAATCTCTGACTTATTTTTAACCAAAGCAACTACTTAGTTTTCCTATAAGTTTGTTCTGGTAAACTCCTCAATATTTTGGGGAGTTTTTTTATTTATGGTATAATATTTGTAAGAAAAAATATGAGAACATACATCAAAGATTTAAATAAGCATTTTACAGAATCAGTAATAGTTATGGGCTGGGTTAAGGTGCGTCGCGACCAAGGGAAAATGATATTTCTAGACCTGCGTGACGCAACAGGTATGGTGCAGGGTGTAATATTGCCTAATCACACTGATGCTCTCGCAGTTGGTAATATATTGCGTACCGAGTGGTGCGTAGAAGTAACGGGCACAGTTAATGAACGTCCAGAAAGAAATAGAAAAATAGGAGTTGTTAACGGTGAACTAGAACTCGAAATAACTGGAATAAAAGTTTTAAATGAAAGTGAGACACCAGCCTTTGACCTAACTACTGACGGAAAAGAAGTTAATGAAGAAGTGAGATTAAGATATAGATATTTAGATATGAGAAGAGACAGAGTTAGTAAAAATATTAAAAATAGATTTTCTGTACAGCAATTAGTTCGTAATCATCTAGCCGGCAAAGGATTCATAGAAGTAGAGACGCCTCTCATGAGTGCTCCGACACTAGAAGGCTCAAGATCGTACGTAGTTCCTAGTCGCATATGGAAAGGAAGTTTTTACAGTTTGCCACAAAGTCCACAACAATATAAACAACTTTTAATGGTTGGCGGAGTAGAGAGATATTTTCAATTTGCGCGTTGTATGCGTGATGAGGATACGCGCGGAGACAGACAGCCAGAATTCACACAGATGGACCTCGAAATTAGTTTTGCATCTGAAGAAGAAATCATGAATATTAATGAGGAAGTTCTAATAAAAATAGTAAAAGAATTATACCCAGAAAAAAGAATACAGCAAATTCCATTCCCTAAAATATCCTACAAAGAGTCAATGGAAAAGTATGGTAATGATAAGCCAGACATAAGAGAAGATAAAACAGACGAAAATCTTTTAGCTTTTTGCTGGGTCACTGATTTTCCAATGTTCGAACGTACTGGTGAGGATAATGTGGATGGTACAGGTGAGTGGACTTTTACTCATAACCCATTTTCAAAACCTCGCGAGGAATATATGGATGACTTTATGAATAAAAAAGATATCGGTAATATATTAACAACACAGTATGACATAGCACTTAACGGCTTTGAGATAGGAGGAGGTAGTCTGCGTAATTACAAAGCAGATGCACTTAAGAAAACTTTTCAGATTATGGGTTACGATGATGTTAAGATAGATGAAATGTTCGGACACATGATTGATGCTATGAAGTTTGGAGCTCCTCCGCACGGTGGTATCGCTTGGGGTTTTGACCGCCTGATGATGATACTTGAAAATGAACCAAATATTCGCGAGGTTATTCCTTTTCCAAAAACAGGCGAAGGAAAAGACTTAATGGTGAATGCACCAGGAGTGATATCAGACAAGCAAAAAAGAGAACTAGGTATTAAGTAATTATACACACGGCGCCTACGGCGCCGTGAATTATTTATGATATAATTAATACATAAAAACATATGATAAGAAACTTTTTAATTAATACTCTTGGCCTTGCTATAGTATTTTATATATTACCAAATACTAATATATTAGCAACTAATATTACAAATATCAGATTGGTAGATATTGGAATTAGTCTATTTATAATCTCAGTTATATTAACAGCGCTCAGCTTAACTGTAAAGCCGATACTTAAGATAATATCTTTTCCAATTAACGTAGTTACTCTTGGATTATTTTCTATTATTATAAATACTGTTGTAATTATAATCCTAGACAAAATATCTAATTCATTCGAGATTACTGGATTTGTTAATTACTTAATATTCTCAGTGCTTCTTTCGGTAATTAGTGTTGGACTTAGTATATTTAAGGACAGTGATTAATTGCTTAAAGTAGACAAAATAAAAACTGCAAATAACTTATAGTTAACTTGCAGTTTTTATTTTGTTATTTTAAAGTTTCTTTTATGTCTAATTTTTCTGTCACCTTTTCCTCATTTTCTTCTGAAAGCTCCTCTACGTCTTCGCTAATCTCTTCTACGTCCTCTTGTATTTCGTCTATATCCTTTTCAATACTTTCTACGTCAACTTGTATCTCGTCGATATCAACACCTATCTCTTTTACATCTTCTTGTATTTCATCTATGTCTTCTGATATTTCCTGTACGTCGACTTGTATTTCATCCACGTCTTTTTGTATTTCCTCTACGTCCACACCTATTTCCTCGACATCGTCACTTAATTCTTCAATATCTTTTTCTACAACCTCAATCGCTCTTGTATTTTTATTAACACTCATTTGTATAAAAATAGATAAATATATCGCCTCAAGGGAAACTACAGTAGTTAACACTAAAAAAGCCTTTTCAAAGTCTACACCAAAAAAAGTAGATCCTATTACGACTATAAAAAACAAAGTATGTATTACAAGCGAGGGTACAGAGCCGATAGAATTAGATATTTTAAGTGCTTTACTTTCAAGTGATTGCATACTATACTTATACTATAAAATACTTAAAATTACAAATAACTTTCGAGTATGTTTATTTAAAACTTTATAAAATAATTAAAATTAATATATGTATATCTTATTTGGTTTCTTAGGATTCTTAGTTCCATTAACTATCTTAATTGGTATCGTGTACTTTATAGTTCGCGTATCTCGTAATGCCGAGGATAAAGAGGCACTTACAGTAAAAGAAGTAGCAGTAGATACTGGTCTATTTCTTTCTCTTATTACTAGTATAGTAGCCCTCGTGTCTATTATATTTTCTGCAATTGACAAAAAATTTGTAGATGTATTAAAGCAAACTTATAACGATTACGGATCTAATCTAAATGATGACGTACGCGTTGCTGTCTCAGTAATTCTTGTAGTGTTCCCAATTTATCTTGGACTCGCTTACTATAAGGCAACATACTTAAGAGCAAATGCTGATAGACGTAATATAAAAGCTATCAAGTATGTTAACTACTTGACGCTTGCTGTTGCTGCTATATTTATACTTGGTTCTGTCGTAACAACTATTTATCAATATCTTGGCGGTGACTTAGGAGCTTCTTTTGCTTACAAGCTTTTAACAACACTCGTCATCGCTTCTGTACTTGGTGCATATAATTATTATGCATTAAAGAGAAATTATGATAACAAATCAAGTATTCCTAATATATTAGCAGTACTCAGCTTAATCGCAGTTATCGCGAGTGTTGTGTATAGTATTAAAATACTTGGCTCACCAGCAGAAGTAAGACGTGCAAAATTTGATGAGAAAAGATTAACTGATCTTTCAAATATGCAAAATGAAGTTCTAGCATTTTGGCAAAAGAATAAAACCCTGCCTACTAAAATGTCAGATGCTCAAGGTGATGGATTCAATAGTTCATTTATTGTTCCAGTTGATCCAAGGACAAAAGAAGCTTATGCTTATAAAGTTTTAGAAGATTCTAAGATGGTAAAAGTAACAGGAAAAGATTGTGCAACATTTTATCCTAATAAATTTAACAATAATAATTCTAATAATTATTATGACGCATCAAAACTTTCTTGTGAGATGCCAACAAAAGCAACTTTTGAAATTTGTGGTGATTTTGAGACAGTACGTGCTTATGACGCTAATGGTATAGACCAGTCAGCAGTTGGATGGGACACTTCGAACTCACTTGGTGTTAAGGGGTTAGATTATGCATCAAGTAGATACTATGATCCTATATATTACGATTCATATACAAAAAATGCTAATTGGAATCATGATAAGGGTAACACTTGTTTTAAAAGAAGTATAGATCCAATCAAATATCCTCAGTATTAATTTGTAAAGAATCAAATCTAAATATTTTCTAAAAGATAGAAAATAAAATAAACAAAAAACTACTTTTAAAAAAGTAGTTTTTTTGTTATACTTAAGTTATGAAAAAAAAGTGTTATGTCTTAGACATGTTCCCATATCCATCAGGTGACGGACTACATGTCGGTCATCCAAAAGGTTATATAGCAACTGACATATATTCTAGGTTCAAAAAGATGAATGGATATGACGTTATACACCCGATGGGCTGGGATGCTTTTGGATTACCAGCTGAGCAATATGCGATTAAGAATAAGATTAATCCAAAACAAGCAGTCGAGAAAAATATTGCCAATTTTAAATCACAACTAGAAAAAATTAACCTAGATTATGACTGGGATAGAGAGTTATCAACTACAGATCCAAAGTTCTACAAGTGGACACAGTGGATATTTAAGCAGTTATATAAAAAAGGTTTAGCATATGAAAGTAATGAGCCTATCAATTGGTGTCCATCATGTAAAACTGGTCTCGCTAACGAAGACCTAGAGGGTAATGCCTGTGAGCGCTGCGGGACGATTGTAGAAAAAAAACCACTCAGACAATGGAATCTAAAAATTACAGAATACGCTGACAGATTAATTACAGACCTAGACACATTAGATAAATGGCCAGAATGGGTCAAGACTGCTCAAAAAAACTGGATAGGAAAAAGTGAGGGTAGTGAGATAGATTTTAAAATAGTAGGAGACAAAAATATATCTTTTTCTGAAAATAATAATTCTGATCTAGTTGGTTATGGTACTCATATCGAGATGAATACTAAATACAACTTTGAAAGCAAATTTAAGATATTTACAACACGCGCTGATACGTTATTTGGTTGTACTTATACGGTACTTGCCCCTGAACATGTTTTAGTGCGGGAGTTGTTAGAAGATAAAGATAATAAAAATATTCTAAAAAATAAAAAAGAAGTACAAGATTATTTAGAATTAGTAAAAAGTAAAACAGACATAGAGCGCGGCGCAGAAGGTAAAGAAAAAACCGGAGTAAAGCTAGATGGAGTGATGGCTATCAATCCAGCTAATCAAAAAGAAGTAGCAGTATACATCGCAGATTATGTACTCGCTAGTTACGGCACTGGAGCAATAATGGCCGTGCCCGCCCACGACGAGCGTGACTTTGAATTCGCAAAGAAATATAATATAGAAATTATTGATGTCGTTGCAAGACATTTTGAACTTATCGGTGAAGATAAGGAGAGGGAGGGTGTAGAAACTTTAAATAGAATAGTGGTAGATCCAATAATAAGAGATGAAGATAATAATTTTTATCTTATAAAAGAACCTCAAGATGGGGCCATACATTTTGCTGGAGGAGGTGTTGACGAAGGAGAAACAGATGTAGAAGCAATGAGGAGAGAAATAAAAGAAGAATTAGGCTTTGTTGATATTGAGATAATAAAAAAGATAAATCCTTATTTGTCTGTATGGGGATTTAGGCACACTAAAAATAAAAATCAAAGAACGATTGGCACAACATATGAAGTACTAATAAAAAATAAAAATAGGATACACTCAGAAATTGAAGATGGTAAACATGAACTCGTAATAGTTAAAAAAGAAGATGTATTAAAAAATATAACTTGGCCACATCACAAGTTTTTATTCGAAAGATATTTATCACAAGAAATTTTCTCTGAAGAAGGAATACTTGTTAATTCTTCAGAATTTGATGGTATGGGTAGCGAAGAAGCGAGGGTAAAAATTACTGAAAAAGTAGAAGGAAAATTAGTTAGTAAATATAAATTAAGAGACTGGGTATTTGCTCGTCAGAGATATTGGGGGGAACCATTTCCGGTTGTATATGCTACGAGAATAAATCCTGAGACTGGAGAAGCAGAGAGAGATAATAGTATGTCGCCAATTATGGTCGCAGATTCAGAGCTACCAGTACTGCTACCACCAGTAGAAAGTTATGAGCCGACAGGTACCGGTGAGTCACCACTTACTATTATTGATAGTTTTATAAATGTATCTGGATATTTAAATGACGATGGTGAATTTATTTCTGTAAAAAATATAGAAAGTAATCTTGATAAAGAAAAATTAGAAGTATTATCAAAAGAACTAGGAAAAGAAATAAAATTATTTAAGCGTGAGACAAACACTATGCCGCAATGGGCGGGTAGTAGTTGGTATTACTTAAGATTTTTAGATCCACATAATGAAAACTTTTTAATAGACCCTAAAATAGAATCAGAGTGGCAAACTGGAAATAAAAAAGAGGAGCTAAACTTTGAAGAAAATAATTCTAAAAATAATGCTAAAGAAGTAACTGAAATAAATAAAAATAATAGTAAGACAGTAGACGTGTATGTTGGCGGGGACCATGCGACGCGCCACCTTATATACGCGCGCTTTTGGCATAAGTTTTTATATGACATAGGAGTCGTGACTACTCTTGAACCTTTTAATAGATTAGAATTCCTAGGATTCATACTCGCGGAAGACGGTACCAAAATGAGCAAGAGTAAAGGCAATACTATTAATCCAGATAGTGTCGTAAACGAGTACGGATCAGACGCATTTAGAATATACGAGATGTTTATGGCACCATTTGAAGCGACGGCAGTATGGAGTACGTCTAGTATCAAAGGGGTAAAAAGATTTGTAGAAAGAGTAGAAAAACTTAAAAACAAATTAGAAGATAATATTAAAAATAATATAGAGAACTTACCTTGTTCTAATCAAAATATAATACATCAGACT
>JAYTMX010000066.1:0-7076 GCA_043728155.1 bacterium | reverse complement strand
TGGTCTCATCGTCTAACGGTTAGGACATTGCCTTCTCAAGGCAGTAATCGGGGTTCGATTCCCCGTGAGATCACACTTGACAAAAAGTATACTTTTATAATCATAATTAATATGAAATATTTAGTAAAAGATGAGAAACTTAAATTAAAGTATGTGCCTGAAAAAGGTGCATGGACATATCACGTATCTATACCCGGGACTAGCAATATGAATGTTAGATGGGGGTATACAAAAGTTGCTGGTAGTATAGATGACTACCAAATAAAGTCTAAAAATTTAGCCTTGTTTAGAAAGGAAGATGCAATGATATCGATAAATGAGACTATAAGAAAAGCAATAAATAAAACTGGAGGTGACACCGTTATAGTAACTCTATACTTACTAGAATAAGTAAATAAAATATATTATGTAAAGCTAGCTTTGATAGCAAATTTAGAAGACATATTATTTAAATCTTAATTCTTTGGGAATTTACTCATATCCATAAAGCCTGGTTCCAATATATATCCGTCTGGATCTTCTATTTCAAAGCCATACATACAGTCTCCTGCCATTTGCTTATTGAACTCATTTTCATATACTCTACCTCCGGCACTCTTTGCATTTTCACACATGATATCCACATCTTCTCTACTGTTACAACTGAGTGCATAATATGCGCTTACTGTTTTCTTTTGATCTACAAAATCTTTTCCATCATTATATTTTTCTGCAAACTCTTCGGTTAGTAACATAAAAATTATATCCTCACTCCACATCATGGCACTTGCAACTTCATTACTAAATATCTGATTCATGTTACAGCCAATTGCGGTGTAAAATGCAGTAGATTTGGCTAGGTCTTTGACTATTAAGTTAATGTAAATTTGTTTTTTCATATTTTTATTTATTATTATATAATTTAATTATATCACAAAAAAATTAAGTCAAGGCTAAGTAGTAACACTTATTGTCTATGTCAAAAACTTCATAAAATCATTTGTGATTTTAGCAAAGTTAATCACAGTATTTTTAAATTCTTTACTCTTTACCATATCTCTACTCAGATCTAATTTTAAAATAAAAGATTTGTATCTTATGTTGTCTAAAATGATATCGTCTACTTTACTTTTAGAGTCTTTGTTTATATTTTTTTTATTTTTTGTATCTTTGATTTCCGCCTCGCTCAAATACTCGAACCCTCTTGGTAGTCTTACCAACTTCTCTTCTTCTGATAATGTGTATTCTTCTTTTTTTAAATTATCTATTATCTTTATAAATTTTTTTTGATTATTTACTATTTTATTTCTAATACTAAGTAACATTTCTTTTTCTGGCATATAAGCGCCGACGCCAAGAAAACACTCTGAGCTTGAGATATGTATGTAAAATACTGGCTGAGTATGTCTATCACCGTCATGAGTGAGCGATGCCCCGATGTTAGTCTTGTAAGGCGCCTTTATCTTAGAAAACCTAACATCTCGGTTAATTCTAAATATGGCTTTTCTAGGATCCCCTTTTAAGTTAATCTTGTTACTCTTAAGCTCTATACTTAGCTCAGATATTAACTCTTGCATTGGAACCCTTACATACTTTTCATAATCAGGCTTATTAGCGTGGAACCACAAAGTGTTTTGATTCTTACTTAAATTATTAAAAAATTGAAATGTATTTTCACTGAACATATTATATATATTTTAATTATAACACTATAAGCAAAATAAAATGCGGACTTTACCTGAAAAATATATTAAATAAGTACAACACCATACAGCGATTAGCAACACACTTACAAATCTGGGGATAAGGTACAAAATATATTAGTAGATAAAGATATAATTATATTAGTAGTAATGCTCTTACTATAGTAATAAAAATTTAAAAAATAACCAAAGGTAAAACTTTGAAAACAAAAATATGGCAAAAACAAAATTTGAAGTTTATAAAGATGGGAAAGGTAATTACAGATGGAGACTGCTAGCTCAAAATGGTGAGCCAGTAGCATCAAGTGGTGAGGGATTTTCAGAGAAAAGAACAGCGATGAATGCAGTAAAGAAATTAAAGGACTGGGCTAACACAGAAAATGTATTAGATCTGGAGAAAATGAAAGAAGAAGCAATCAAAGCCAAAGCAAAATCACTTGCTGATGCTGCAAAAGCTAAAGCTGCCCCTGCTAAAAAAGTAGCTGGTAAAAAAGTTGCAGCAAAAGCTGCGCCAGCAAAAAAAACAGTAAGTAAAGCAATTACAAAAAAGGCTGCTCCAAAAGCAGAGGTTAAGTCGGTGCCAACAGTATTATAATCTTAGAATTATAATATACAAAAATAAAACTCGTTACTTAGTAACGAGTTTTATTTTTAATAATATGTACAATATCCTAATTATGAATTATTTAAAGGTTTTAATTATCTCTGCAAAGTTAATGCCGACACTGTCTAACACATGATAAAAAGAAGACTTCTTTGTATAATTTGGTTTTGTTTCTATATTCAATAATACTGGACCATTTTTAGTCAAAGCGTAATCATGCTTTAATATTTTAGAATCTAAGACTTTATGCATTTTCTTTGCTGATTCTAATAAATTATTTTTATGCTCAGTATTTTCTATTTTTGCATTTAATAATATTTTTTTATTATTAATCTTTGTTTTTTCTACTATTGGCGAGACGTAAATATCTTCATTACGGAATTTTGAAATGGTAACCAGGCTCAACTTTCTACCTATCACAACCTCATCCAGTATTACATCAGACTTTTTACCATGTATATGTATCATGTGCCTATAGGCTTCTTCTGGATTATAAGTTTTAAGAGTCGGTATTTTATTAGTCGATGACTTTATATGTAATGGCAGATGCATCTGTCTCCACTTGTCATGTAAAAAGTTTTCTATATTACTACCCTCTTTTAGAACTTCATAATTAGGAGTTTTAACTTCTAATTGACTTGCGAGCTGTCTTATAAAGTTATGATCGTATTCATTTAAGATCAGATGGCGCAGACCAAGCTTTTTAATAAACTCTTTTGTCTTATTGTCATGTGTATCATGGGTCATATCTATAACATAATCAACATGGGTTAGCGTAGCGTGCGGACTTGTTTTTATACCAGAATTATTCCAGTCTCCCTTTTCGTCTATTTTAATATTAAATATCTTTTCCGCGTGATCGTGTAACTCCATAAAAATATTATCAGCTGATTCATTACTTACTAATTTTTTGTTTTTACCACCACTTATAATAGCTACTTTCATAAATATATTATAGCATGCGTAAAAATAAAAATAATATGTTTAATAACATATTATTTTTATTTAGATTTTTATCTACCTAATTTACTATATATAAAATATAAATATTTTACCAGTCTAGTGAACCTCCTACCTTGTACTCGGTGACACGCGTCTCAAAAAAGTTCTTCTCTTTTGAGAGGTCTACCGCCTCACTCATCCAAGTAAATGGATTATGTGATCCGTATTGTATTGGTAATCCAACACGTTGTAATCTGCGGTCTGCTATATGCTCGATGTATTGCTTGAAACCTTCGG
The DNA here is from genome assembly GCA_043728155.1 of bacterium. Lineage (GTDB taxonomy): Bacteria > Patescibacteriota > Minisyncoccia > Phycocordibacterales > UBA5272 > JAUPVO01. Next base: position 3,551 of record JAYTMX010000066.1, on the reverse strand, counting down.
CATTTAGTCCAAATATTCCCTTTGGAAATACATCTTGGGCAAAAGTATATTCGAGTACCACCGCCTCTTTTACAAGACTCACTATTCTGTCTTGGAATGCTTGTGTCCAAAGTTCTGGCTGTTCTTCTTTGATTGTGTTAATCATATCTATACCAAAGTTAAGATGCATAGATTCATCACGCATAATATATTGTATCTGCTCTGCTGATCCTGGCATTTTATTTTGTCTTTGGAATCCAAACATTACTGCGAATGATGAGTAAAAGAATATTCCTTCTAGAATAAGTGAAAACACACAGACATTTTCTAAAAATAATTGATCATCTTCAAATGTTCCAGTTTTAAAATCATCATTACATATACCAGCGTTCAGACTAAGCACAAATTTATCTTTGTTATATATTGCATCAACTTCACGATACATGTTAAATATCTCAGGACCATCAAGGCCTAGTGACTCGACGATGTATTGATACGCTTGAGTATGTATCGCCTCTTCATACGCTTGGCGAAGTAAATACATACGAGCCTCGGGACTAGTAATATGCTTGTACACTGCTAGTACCAGGTTATTAGCCGCGATACTGTCGGCTGTTGAAAAGAATCCTAGTACCATCTTAAGGGCGTGGCGCTCGTCAGCTGTTAATACTGTCTGACTCTTCCACTGCTCTATGTCTGACTGCATACTGATCTCAGTTGGTAACCAGTGATTAGCATTACCAGTATTATACGCATCCCAAGCAAAGATATGCTTTAGTGGTTGTAATTGTATTACGTCAGCATTTTTACCGTTAATCATGCGACGATCATTAATATTAATTCTACCCTTTGAACGATCAAGACTTTCAGCGATCTCGCCTACTAGTATTGGCTTATCTGTTGTATTTGTTGTGATTGTATTATTCATAATTTATATAAAGTTTTTAATATTTTTATTCAAAGAAATCGAAAACAAGATCTCTTCTCTGTTAATGTAATTATAGCAAAAAGAATTAACTTTTTATCTGATATTTATGAGTCTATGTGGATAAATACAGTACGAAATCACATTTATGAAAAAATAAAAATACCCTTGCGTAGCAAGGGTATTTAAGTTAATTTAATTCAAATCAACAACTCGAAAACCCAATAAAAACGCAAGGGTCTCCAGTTTGGCAAGTGGCTGCTCTTTTGACTGAGTTTATTACTAATTCTTTTGTGTTTTCAAGAGAACTTTGACACAGAAAATTAGTAAAGTTACCAGTCATCTCAGTATTTAAATATGTTGATAACATACCATGACCGCCAAGGCTTGTGTCTGAAGTTGGTACAAAGTTAACTGTGTTTTTATTGAAAAGAAGAGAACTAATCACACCGTCTTTGTCTGACCTAATATATACATTTCTACCAAGTTCTTGTGTTACAAAAGTTGGTGGGGCGAGATGCACTATTTTAAATTTTAAGTCATCAGTGTATCCATCTTGATTAGCCATTTGTTTAAGGCGTAATGCAAAGAGATTCCCTTCTGAGTGAGCTACCAGTATTACTCCTTTCCCTGCAATCAGATCAGACTTTACATTCGTATACATGTCGTCTAATACTTTTTGATTTTCAAGTAAGGGGTTAACACCCGTGAATGCAGCGATTACGTTACCAATGCCTGAGATTACTCCGGAGACTAGTCCATTTTTGAAAGTGGACCAGAATCCATCTTCCACTACCCTCTTTAGAGCGAAAGTTTCTGCTATGTCTATTAGGTAAGATTGGGAGGGATTGAAGAGGGGAGATTCAACGCAGATTCGTGAGTCAGTTTTTAAGGCTGCGTATAGAACATCTGTAGTATTGTTTGATGCTTTTATGTTTTCATTCCAGACTCCATTTATATACCTAACTACAGAAGTACATTCTGCGTTAGATGTGGTTGTAAAGAGCGTAAATACCAAAATCAAAAAAGATTTGATAAGTGTGTTCATTTTAATTTCCTTTAAGGTTGACTTGAATTGTTTACTGACATCTTTTACCTAGAACTTTTGTCCCGCCAAGGAATAATATTTCTAAATATCTCTGGATCTTTTCTTTTGAATATAGACTCATTAGATAAGTTCTTTTGTAAACTTCTTCTACCTCAAAATTTGTAAATACATTTCTATACTTACAAAAATCTGTGTAGACATATTGTGGGTACAAAATAGCTTCTGCCTCAGCTTTACTCTTTGGTAACTTATCATTAGTGAGTGACAGTATATCAGTGTATAACTTTGCGTCACTAATTAACGATTCTCTTTTTAGAGTACTGCTAGCATCACTATCTGGGAACATATTAGTGATTCCAAGCAATACACGATCAGGTATTCCAAGTGAATTGGTGATTTTGTCATCGCCAGTTTTATCTAATACTGACCCATCACCTGCTGTGTAAGTTATGCCACCTGGATTTTTAGTTCCTGGCGTATATGTTACAACTGGGACTTCAGGAGTAATTACTGTTGGCGTCGTTACTGCTGTTGTAGTTACAACGCCTGGAGTGTTGCCAAGATTAGGTGCTTGGGTACTTCCATTACCTCCACTACAAGCTACTAAAAAAACAATAACAGAACTGAGAGTTAAAAGCTCAAAAGTTCTGACATTTTTTCTTAGTGATAAGAATGTTTTACTTTCAAATAATTTCATGATTTTCCTTTGGGTTAAAATGAGTTTAGAATTTTAAAATTCACTTTCTTATTCTAGCATATATATAAATAAAAATCTAAAAGTTTTTACACTTTTAGATTTTTAGATTTTTATTTTTATATTATCTATTTAGATAAGTTATAGTCCCCTGTAACACTGTCGCGATACACACCCAGATGGTGTATGGTACTAGTAGTAAACTGATTACTTTTGAGTATGGGAATATATAGTATACGAGCGCAAAGCACGATGCTAATATTAAAAATATATCAAAAGTAGCTAGCGGCAGATTACGAAGTATAAACTGTATCGGTGAGAACAAAACATTAGCAACTATATTGAAAGTAAATATATAAAAGATATATTTTGGCCACAAGTTAACAGGGCTCGCTCCGCTCGCCCCACTGCTCACACTACTAAACGGATTCCCAAAAGTCTTAACACAAGTGTAGATAAATGCGATGATTATCATCACGTATAATACGCTCCACACCTTACCAAAAAGTGATGGATCCGGCGCCCAGGTTGGCTTTATTAATTCAGCGTACCAAGATTGTGTGTTTGTAGGTGTCATATATTTATTGTTTTGTTTTTATTATTGAAACTTTTTAATTAACTTAGGTAATATTAATTTAGATTCTGAACTTGTATATTAATAGTTTAATTATAGCATGACAGTTAAGTAAAAATTTGCAAGTTAAAAAAACAAAACCCTAAGTGCTATATTGAGGAACCATACGGAGCCTCACACTTAGGGAATTATTTATTTATAATTATATATTAGCACACTCACACATTTTCTATCAAATACTTATCCACGCTTAAAAAATCTTTTATTTTTATATAATATTAAGAAGATCTACTAATTTAATTTCTTTATACTTAAAATAAGCAGCTCCTTG
>JAYTMX010000065.1:0-7027 GCA_043728155.1 bacterium | reverse complement strand
GAACCAGGACTGTCTCTACTACGCAGATTCCAAAAAAGAGTACAAGAATCAGGTATCATGCCTCGTGTTCGCTCAATCAGATACGCTAATCGTCCCCTGTCTGACCTAAAAGTTAAGAATGGTAAAATTAAAAAACTAAAAGGAGGAATAGAATACAACAGATTAAAGAGACTCGGAGCATTAGTTGAAAGAAAAAAAGGTTTTAAGAAATAAAAACTTAAAATAAAATTTATAAAGATACCAATATATTTTTGTAAATTATAAACAACATGAGACTAGAATATAAAAATCTAAATATCATATCAGAAAAGGGCAAATTACCAAATTTGCCTTTTTTGAAAATTAAAAATGATATATTGGGTAAAGATTTTGAATTATCTATAATATACACCAGCAAAGAAAAGAATTTGGAACTCAATAAAAAGTACAGATCCAAAGACTATATTCCTAATATCTTAACCTTTCCAATGTCCGACACTGAGGGTGAGATCTATATATCTCGTGGTATTGCGTACACTCAGTACAGAGAATTTGATATGCCTTATGATAAATACTTGATCTTACTTATTGTACATGGATGTTTGCATCTTAAAGGTTTTTTACACGAAACTAAAAAAGATTTGGAAAATATGATACAATTAGAAAATGAGTACACGGCCAAATACTACAAAAGAAAATAAAGACCTGCCCGAGATACTCGGAATAGATATTGGCTCGCATAAAATAAGAGCCACCCTAACTGTTGGAAAACGTAAAAAATCAGACTTTGAAGTATTCTCTAACGGCGTACAAAATGGCTATGTTATAAATCAAAAAGATTTTGAAAATGACATATTAGACCTAATGAGCAATATAAATTATGAGAACAAATCAGTGCCAAGAAGAATAATAGTTGGGGTATCTACAAAAAGCTGCGACTCGACAACCTCAGTTGCGAGTATAATAACAGGAAGGAGTGACGGACTAATAACAGATAATGACATAGATGAGTGTATAAAGAAAGCCAAAGCAAAGCTTGATATAAATAAAAACCTAGAGATAGTGCACAGTATCGTAATTAAAAAAATAGTTGACGATCAAATAGTACAAGGTGAAATAGTTGGACTCAAAGGTTCAAAAGTTGAAATGAGAGTTCTATTTATATTAGAAGATAGGAAAACTTTAAAAATAATCTACGATACATTTGCAGATAATAATATAGAGATAGACAGTATAGTCTCTGGACCTTTTGCCGAAAGTCTAATAGTGCTGAGTAAAAAAGATATGAGACTAGGCTCAGCCTCAGTAAATATTGGCCTAAATAATACGTCTATTGTTGTATATGAGAATAATTACCCACTAATTTGCTCCGTTATTAGTGGTGGTGGTGAAAATGTAACTAGTGACTTATCTCTTCTACTGCGTATGAGTTACATAGAAGCCGAAGACATAAAGCAAGACATAAATGTAAGCGCTGCTGCGAAAAGAAGAGTGGAAGAAATAATAGAAGCAAGGGTTAATTATCTAGATCAAAAAATTAATGAAAAATTAAAAAGAATTAAAAGATCAGAATTGTTACCAGCGGGTGCTATACTTTCTGGTGGTAGCTCTAACCTTTTTAAAATAGAACAAAATATGCGTTATGATTTAAAAATACCAATCTCAAACTGTGAGAAAAATATAGCAAATATTGGGTGTGATGCTGAAAATATAAGATCATACTCTGTAGCTATGCTTTATGATAAAAATAGTGAAGGTAGTATCTATTTTGAATATATAAAAAATACATATAAGTTTATAATTTCTAGAATAAAAAAATTTCTGCCTTAATTTAAATTATAAATGACAGAAAATAAAACATAAGTCAATCTTTCTTTTTACTTATGTAATTTGCTATAATTAGAGTAATTAAAAATTATATAGAAACTTATGGCCAAAATAAATAACTTGTCTGTTGAGACCGCAGCAAACATAAAAGTAATCGGTATCGGTGGTTCTGGTAAAAATGCACTTAATCACATCATAGAAGCAAAGCTAAAAGGCGTTGAATATATTGCTATTAATACTGATACTCAGGATTTGCATAATTGTCTAGCTGAAAAGAAAATACATATCGGCAAAAATCTAACGCGCGGCCTTGGTGCTGGTATGGACCCAGAAGTTGGTAAGCGTAGTGCCGAAGAAACAAGAGAAGAAATAATGGAAGCGATCAAAGGTGCGGATATGGTATTTATTGTAGGAGGTTGTGGTGGGGGTACATTTACTGGTGCTGCTCCTATCGTCGCAGCCATCTGTAAAAATGAAGGCATACTTACTGTTGGTGTTGCTACCAAGCCATTTTTCTTTGAAGGTGCGCAGCGCATGAGACTAGCCGAAAAAGGATTAGAAGCACTTGAAGCAGAAGTAGATGCATTAATTACAATACCTAATGACCGTGTGCTTTCTGTTGTTGATAAAAACACAACAGTGACTCAGGCTTTTGCTATGTGTGACGAGATATTAAAGCAAGCTGTAGAAGGGATTTCTGAAATAATTCGTTTTTCTGGTAAGATGAATCTAGACTTTAATGATATTAGAAGGATCTTAAAAGACTCTGGTACTGCCCTCTTTGGTATGGGACGCGGTACAGGTGAAGATAGAGCAAGCATTGCTGCGAATGCTGCAATATCGAACCCATTACTCGATGTATCTATTAATAATGCAACTGGACTACTCTATGTTATCTTTGGTAATGAGGACTTAACATTACTTGAAACTGCTGATGCCAGTCGTATTATAACTGAATCAGTAAGTGATGATGCAAAAATCATCTATGGTATTTACAATGATGACACTCTTAAAAAAGATGAGATCAAAGTAACCGTGATCGCAACTGGCTTTCCTTCTTCACTTAGGAACAGTAGAGAATTAGATAGAAGCTCATATCTAAAAGAAGAGTCTACAAAAAGATCAGAAGATAAGTATGAAAACAAAGAGGAAGAGGACAAAGCTCCAAGATTCTTTGGTTCAAGAAAAGAAGTTACAAAAGAAGAAGTAGAAGCACCAAGAAGAATAGAAAATAATGTGGAGGAATTAAATAATCCATCAACAAAAGATGAGAAAGTAACTAATTATATCGAAGATAAAAAAACAAAACCAAGCATCGACGAGGATGAAGATGATGACTGGGGATCACTTCCACCATTTTTAATGAGAAATAAAAAGAAGTAATTTAAAAAACTTAGGACAAAAATCACTCGCGAAAGCTAGTGATTTTTGTTATAATGTTAATATGCAAAATAATATATATGACCTAATAATAGTTGGGGGTGGGCCAGCAGGAGCGTCAGCGAGCGTATACGCTGCTCGTAAAAGACTAAAGACATTACTTGTCTTAAAAGAATGGGGGGGGCAAAGTATAGTATCAGATGACATACAAAACTGGATAGGTACGCCACATATTTCTGGGGCTGACCTGGCTAAAAGTTTTCGTACTCACGCCGAAGAGTATGCTGGAGAATTTTTAACTATTAAAACCGGATCAAATGTAAGCTCAGCACAAAAAGTTAAGTCAAATATTGATGAAGTAAAAGATGTTACAGAAAATAAAAGTGAGACAGAGTTAACAAAGATTATTTTAGAGAATGGGGAAGAATTTTTAGGAAAAGGATTACTAGTTGTAACTGGGTCAATTCGCAGGAAATTAGAAGTGCCTGGTGCTGAAACTTTTGACCACAAAGGGCTAACTTACTGCGCTACTTGTGACGGACCATTTTACTCTGGTATGGATGTGGTTGTAGTTGGTGGTGGTAATGCTGGATTCGAATCAGCTGCGCAGTTACTCGCCTACTGCTCTTCGGTTACCCTACTGTCTCGTGGTGAACCAAGGGCTGATAAGATAACAGTAGATAAACTAAAATCAAATCCAAAATTTAAATTAATAATTGGTGCTGTACCGACTGAAATACATGGTGAGAAATTCGTAAATGCAATATCTTATTCACTAGAAAATAAATCAGGGTCTGGAGAGGTTTTAAATAGTGAACAAAAAGATAAGGTAGTAAAGTTAGATATTGGTGGCGTCTTTGTAGAAATAGGTCAAATACCGGCTACTAATTGGTGTAAGGATATAGTGAGTCTAGATGAATATAACAAAGTAAAGATTAACCCTTGGACACAAAAATGTGTAAAATCTTATACTCAAAACGAAAACAAATTTGAAAATATAGAAGAAGAGATAACTGGTGTCTGGGCAGCAGGCGATTGTACTAATATACTTTATCACCAAAATAACATAGCCTCGGGCGATGCTGTGCGCGCTATTGAGGATATATATAAGACATTACATACAAAATAGATTAAAATAAGATATCTATTAAAAATAAAATCACTTATAAATAAGTGATTTTATTTTATTACTTTTCAGTTAAACATTTAAGTAGATAATCATCAGAAGACTTAGAATCTTTTAACGCTAATTTATCTGTTAACTCCTTGCAATACTCTGCTCTCTTTATTACTATGTCTTCAGGACTACTTTTAGAGAAGATTATATTTTTTACACCAGCCATAGCACCAAAAAAGAAAATTAGCGCAAATACAGCTATTGGTAATGCTACTAGTCCTGCTAATATTAGTAATATTATTTTAAGAGTTTTATTCATATTTCTTTTAATTATAATTCTGACACATTATCTCTAACATTTTCTAAAAACTTACACTTTTCTTCTTCTGTTCTATTTCTAAAATTACCGTATAACTTAATGCCATTATTTCTCATACCTACAAACCAAAACAAATTGAAAGCAAATATCTTAGCATATGGATTAAGTACTAAAAGATAAGTATATGCTGGCGCATCACTAGTCATATAGACTCTACCTGCTTTTTCATGTAACATTTTTACTAACTTACCATCAACATACTTGTGAGAAAAGTGTGAAGTAAAGTTCATGTCTATCCAGTTCTTCATAATCGCTGGTACTGTACCCCACCACATTGGACTCACAAATACTATTTCGCTCGCCCACATGATTTTATCTTGCATCTCTTTTCTTGTCTCGCACTCTCTATCGCAAACAATCTTATCCTTATATTCAAAGTCAAAAAAAGCTTGCTGCTTTGCTTTATAAAGGTCGAGTATCTCTACTTTGTAACCCTTTAGTTCTGCACCTTGCTTGTAGGCCACCGCTATCTTGTGAGTAAATCCTGATGATGCTGGATGAGCAGTCACTATTAATATATTTTTCATTTACTTATTGTAACATATTTATATATTCACCGTAACCCTCTTTTTCCATATTATCTAACTCTATGAATTTTAAGCTGGCACTATTCATACAATATCTTTGCCCACCTCTGTCGCTCGGCCCATCTTCAAATACGTGACCAAGGTGAGAGTTAGCTATCTTACTCCTAACCTCTGTGCGCTCTGAAAAGAACCAATCGTCAGTATGTAGTGTAATAGCATACTCGTCTACCGGCTTTACAAAGCTTGGCCATCCTGTACCACTATCATATTTATCTTTTGATAAAAAGAGTGGCTCTCCAGAGACTATGTCTACGTATATACCCACTTCTTTGTTGTCATTATACTCATTGTCAAATGCTCTTTCTGTACCATCTTCTTGAGTCACTTGACGCTGTAAACTGTTTAGAGTTTTTAATTTCTCTATTTTTGCTTCTGGGCTAAAATTAAGCCAAGATTTTGCTGTCACATTATTTTGTGTTTTATTTTCGTCTTTCATATTATTTTTATTATTTATATTTAATTTATTTTCTAATTCTGAAAATATAGCTCTTGTCGTAGTGCTACCATCTTGCCAATATAATCTTATATAACTATTCCTTCCACTTCCCTCTCTGTAACCATTATATCTTATTGGGTTTTTATCTTTGTAATCCTGATGATATTCTTCGGCTGGATAAAAATTAGTAAAGGGTAATATTTTTGTTGCTACTTTTATTTTTTTAAATTCTTCTATTTTATTTTTTGTATTTTCTGATAATACTTTTTGAGCGTCTGTCGTATAATATATAGCGCTGGTATACTGATAACCCTTGTCTGCAAATGATCCTGCTTCATCGCTTGGGTCAATATGGGTCCAGTATTTTTTAAGTAAATCTTCAAAATTAACTTTTTTTGGGTCATATATTACTTCTACTGCCTCTCTTGCTGTAACGTCTCCCACGCTCACTTCTTCATAGCTTGGATTTTCTTTTTCGCTGTCAGCATAACCTGATACGGCTGATATTACACCGAGTGATTTATTAAATTCTGACTCAGTGCACCAAAAACATCCTCCTGCAAATATAACTTTTCCATATTCTTTATTTTCTAATTTTGTATTTATTTCTTCTTGCATATTTATTTCTCTTACAAATTTTGGAGAGTTAGCCCTCTTGTACGTATTATACCCAGTAAAAGCAATTAAGTAAATCAGGATTCCAAGTAATATATACAACATATAGTTTTTTTTATTTTTAAAGTTAGGTAGATTTTTCATAATTTTGTTAAATTTTTTAAGCTAGAAATTTTTGAATAAGTACATAAATCTAGATTTTAGAAGATTTTTTGCGAAGCAAAAAATCTTCTATTTCTAAACTAATATAAATTAGTTAGTCTTAATCATCATCGTATCTGACGCTTTCATCATTTTTTCATCCATTTTATGATCCATCATTGTGCCAGTTGCGTGCATTGTATCTTTCATTTCTTTCATCATTTGTCCACAGTTCATCTTGGCTAATTTTGCTTTTGTTAATTTACCAATGAATCCTGTTGAGATAATACCATTCTCTTTTTGGAATTTCTTGATTTCCATTTTTGTAGCTTTTTTAACATCAAGACATTTCATCATCATGTCTTTTTTCATCATGTTATCATCCATTTTCATCACAGTGCCAGACGCCATCATTTCCATTGCGAATGATGAGCCAGTTACAAATGCTGTTAATAGTATACTTGCTCCTAATTTATTTAATTTCATATTTTTATTTTTTAATTATTTTATTTATAATGAGCTTTTGTATTTTTACAAAATATTCTCATATGTAAAGTATACTATAC
>JAYTMX010000064.1:0-14123 GCA_043728155.1 bacterium | reverse complement strand
TTTATAATACAAGATATAGAAAATAATATAATGCAGATAACAAAGAGTGCTGTTGACGTCGACGTTACTTTTACGCCGCCATGGGAATGTCCAGAAGATATTAAGCTAGAGATGGGTGTATAAATAAAAAAACTATATAACTATAAAAATATTATATAGTTTTTTTATTAACACAGCTTTATTTAGCTAGTTTCAATGCTTGATCAATTACGCGCGAGACATACTTCTCATCACGAGCGCCATTAATTACGGTTAAGATTCTGTACTCGTTATTACCTTGCTTTATTAATACATATGCATTTGGTGTTCCTTGTACACCAACTTCTAATCCATCATTTAGATCTGACTGCACCTGCGCAGCATAGGTGCTAGTGGCCATGCAGTTATTCCACTTATTAGTGTCTAGTCCTAGCTCCTCTGCAAATTTTGGAAGTAAATTCAGGTCTAAGCTGTCATTACCATTTGTTGTTTCAAATATGCGGCTAATATAATTTTTATATGCAGTTTGACCACCTTGCTCACGGGCACAAAGTGTTGCTTCTGCTTCCTTTGGAGCTTTTTTATGAAAAGTTAAAGGAAAATGTCTAAAAGCAAAAGAAACTTTCCCAGCGTACTTTGTGTAAACATTATTCATAGTTTCTGTGTGGAACTTCTTACAAAATGGACACTCAAGGTCCGAGTATTCTAAAACTACTACTTTATTTTTTAAGCTACCAGCTAATAATTCTTCTGACTTTAATTCGCGTCCAGAAAAAATAGTATCAGGATCAACAAAAGCAGAATTATTTTCTGTACTCATTTTACCCGAGTAAAGTATCGCAGCTCCTATTATGAGCGCTCCTAGTAAAACAGCAAAGCCTGTATTAAAATTATTTTTTTGTTTTGGGTGAGTAGTATGCTCATGTGTTGTGTGTTCCATATTTTTATATTATACTGTATATTATACTATACACATATGAATACTCCTATATCTTTTAAATCTGTTATCCACTATTTAAAAATAATTATAAAGTCTCTTTTGGAATTCTTACCAATTCTCTCCTTCTTTCTTGTTTATGAGTTAACCAATAAGAATTTCTTTTCTGCAACTTTTGTGATGATGGTTATGACTATCGTCTACACTTTCTATACTTTTCATAAAGAAAAAAGATTACCGTATTTGGCACTTTTTATAGCCTTAGAAACTACTATTTTTGGTAGCCTAACTTTAATTTTAAAAGATCCAGTTTATGTGCAAATACGAGATACTACTTATGACTTAGTGCTTGGGACTTTGATTTTAGTTACAGGATATCTTAGAAATCCAATTATCAAAAAATTCTTTGGTCATATATTTGATTTAGATTTAGAAACTTGGATTAGCTTATCTTATCAGTGGGGAGCATTCCTCTTAACTTTTGGCATTACGAATGAAATAGTCAGGAGAAACTTTGAAGAAAATATTTGGGTATTTTATAAATTCTGCGTCTTTGCTACGACTGTAACTTTTGGACTCTATTTATTTTGGAAGTATAGAAAATTGGTTAAGAGTGTAGATATAATTTAACCAGATAGCTGAGACTATTTTACTAAGAAATACTTTTCCACAGGCAAGTCTTTGGGATAGCTATTTTTATATTTGTGTGTTATACTTTGTGTACATTATGAAAAAATTGTATGTTGGCGGTCTGCCATTTCGTTTCGAAGATCAAGACCTAGCGGAGCTTTTTACGCCTTATGGAAAAGCTATTTCTGCAACTATTATAAGAGACAGGGCTTTTAACAATAGATCAAAGGGATTTGGTTTTGTTGAGATGGAAGGAGCTGAGGCTGATGCTGCTATTGCAGCACTAGACCAAAGTGAACTAGATGGCAGAAGCCTGACAGTTAACGAAGCTCGTCCAATGGAGGCTCGTCCACCAAGAACAGGAGGTTTCAGCCGCGATGCTGGTGCTTCTCGTGGAGGTTTTGGAGGAAGTCGTGATGGCGGATCTCGTGGAGGTGACTCACGTGGACGCGATCGTGATTCTTACTAATTACTAGTTATAAAAATAGTTAATATTTACTTTAAAATAAATATTAATAAAAATAAAACACGCTTATGCGTGTTTTATTTTTGTGCTATAATACAGAAAATATGAAGTACACACAATATAATCAAAAAGATTTTTCTTGGACCAAGATGTCAGTTACTGATATTAAGCAATTCCCAAAGATAGCAGCTGATAAGATTAAATCTAGAATAAAAATAATACAAGATATAAAAAAAGAAAATAGAACTTTTGAAAATACTATTTTTGCATATGAGAATGCAAATGAAGACGAGATGGTCCTGGCTCACAAGGTTCATACACTCAGTATGGTTAGTGATAAAAAAGAAATACGTGATGCTGCCAGAATTGCCGAAGTAGAGATATCTAATCTTTCAACTGATATTGCCTATGACGTAAAAACTTATAAAGCCATTAATGATTATTATATTCAAAATTATGCTCAAGAAAAAGAAGATAAATTAGAAGTAGTAGGTGTAGGAAAATTAGCCAGAAAATTAGATCTGCAAGACATAAAATTAGTAGAAGACATAATGCGTGGCTATAAGCGTATGGGTTTTGATTTACCAGTCAAAGATAGAAATAAAATTAAAAGTATAGAAAAGAAAATATCAAAACTTAGTTCCAAGTACGATGAACATCTAGCTGAAAATAATGATTTTATAATGTGCAGTGAAGAAGAGATGGAGGGCATACCACAAAATGTTAAAAACTCTTTTCTAAAAATTAAAATGGAGAATAAAAAAACAGGAGAAGTAAAAGATATGTACAAAGTAACTTTGGAATATCCAGAGTATGGGCCGTACATAAAGTATGTCAAAAATAGAGAAAAAAGATTAGAAATATATAAAAAGTTCATGAATAGTGGAGGCGAAAAGAATGTTAAAATCTTAACAGACTTAGTTTCCCTTAGAAAAGAAAAGGCAAGTATACTGGGTCACATTAACCATGCTGAGTATGTAACAGCAGAAAGAATGGTTAAAAATACTAAAGTAGTATATAAAATGTTGGACACTGTTACAAAATCATTAAAGGATAAAGTAAAATTAGAAATAAATGAAGTTAAAGAAAAAGCTAAACTAGACAGCGTAAAAGATTTTGGGTTAAGTGATATGGATTATTATGTTAATAAAATACGCGAAGAAAAGTACACTTATGATGAGCAGGTCGTACGTGAATATTTCCCCCTTGATCATGTCATGAGCAGTATGTTCGAATTATTTGGTGATTTATTTGGATTTGAAGTCGTAGAAAGTAAGATAAAATTATGGCATAAAGATGCAAAATTATTTGAAATAAAAAACAAGAATAATAAAAATGACAAAAATAATTTAGAAAATAAAAAAAACAGTGAGGAAGTAATAGCATACCTAGCGCTTGATTTATTCCCAAGAGAGGGAAAGTTTGGCCATGCTTGTATGATGCCGATAATTTCTGGAAAGGAAATAAATTCTACTTTTTATGAGTCCCCATTTGCAGCGCTTATTTGTAATTTTTCAAAGCCAAGCAAAAGCATGCCTAGTCTACTAACTCTTGGTGAAGTAGAAACTTTGTATCATGAATTTGGTCACGGGCTGCATGGATTATTAACTAAAGCAAAGTACACTAGCCACTCGGGCACGAGTGTTGTCTGGGACTTTGTTGAGACACCAAGTCAGCTTTTAGAAGAATGGGTGACTGAAGAAAAAGTTTTAGCTAAGATCTCAAAGCATTATATAACAGGAAAATCATTACCTAAAAATATAATTAATAAAATACAAAACTTGAAAAAGTTTATGCAAGGAACGCATTATACTAGGCAGTCTGTTCAGTCACTTCTTGACCTAGATCTTTATACTGATAAAGTAATAGACCCAGTAAAACATTATCATGACTTGATGAAGAAATACATTCACCAGCAACGCTCGGATATTATTTTTGTCGGTAAGTTCGCACACATTGCGCACGGTTATGACGCAGGATATTACAGTTACATGTGGGCTGAGAATATAAGTAAAGATATATATAGTGAATTCAAAAAGGTAGGAATCTTTGATAAGAAACTAGGATTAAAATATAGAAAAGAAATATTAGAAGTTGGAGGAAGTAGAGACGAAGAGAGTAGTGTAAAGGCATTGCTTGGTAGAGATATTAATTATGCTGCCCTCACACAAAGCCTAATCTAGCTTACACGTAAGACAAGCTTTTCTCATAAAAACATTAAAAACTAAGTATGTCTATATTATTTTTAGTCTTTTAAAATGCTATAATATTAAGTAATTATTTATATAAAAATACTTACAAAAATATGACATTATCCAGCTTTTTAAAATCAATTATTTACTTTTCATTAGCAATTGTACCTGCGCTCGCTTGGTATGTATCTGACTCAACTTTCTTTCCGTTCATTACTGGTAAGAATTTTGCTTTTAGAACTTTAATAGAGATTTCTTTTATTGCCTGGATATTTTTAGCTGCTTATGAGCCGGCATTTAGACCTAAAAAGTCCATTGTATTTTATTCTTATTCTGCTTTTCTTTTAATAATGTGTGTTGCTAATATTTTTGGTGATAATCCATACTTTTCTTTCTTTGGTAATTATGAGCGTATGGAAGGCTGGTTCACACACCTTCACTTATTTGCTTACTTTACAATACTTTACAGTGTGTACAAGACAGAAAAAGATTGGTTGCGTATGTGGGGTTGGTTCATGGTTGGTTCTGTTGCTGTGGCCGCGCAAGCAGTATTACAATTATTTGGACAAAAAGATTTTTTCTTAATAAAAGTATTAGGAGAAAAGGGTAATAGCATAGCTACTTTTCTAAATCAGCCATATCCGACGAGTATGGGTAATGCACTCCGCATAGATTCAACTCTTGGTAACTCAGAATATTATGGAGTATATACTTTGTTATTTGTTTTCATCTCTCTCATGCTTGCTATTAAGATGAATAATTGGACATTAATATCTAATAAAAGTAAAAATAAAAAAAGTGGAGAGGTCCTTTCTTTTATTATGGTTTTTGTTTCAGCTTTCGTAATTCTTTTGGAAAAGATAATGTTAGTTATGGCTAACAATATTAATGCTACTGCTCCTGGACTCGCAAAGTTTTTAGCCATATCTTCTCAACTATTTTGGTATGCCGGTATTATAATGCTTGTTTATTTTGGATATAATTTTGCTAAAAAATTATCAGAAGGATTGGTTAGTAGTATACCACTTGTAGTATTTGCAGTACTTAATGTTATCTTACTTGCCTTTACTCAACAGCGTGGATCATACCTAGGACTTATTGCTGGAGTATTTGTATCTGTACTCGCTTTTGTTATTAGTTCTGAAGGCAGAAAGAAATATAAAAAAGTTACTAAAATAATATTAATCACTGTTGCTGGAATTATTATATTTGTAGCTAGTTTATTTGCACTAAAAGATTCTTCTTTTGTTAAAAACTCAGTAGTTATTAATCGTATCGCTACTATTAAATTAGCTAATATAGCGCTGCATCCGATAGATTCATATAATAAAATCAAAGATGAGAAAGTAACATATCCAGAACTTGTTAATTATTTTGGTGAGGCGACAATTGTATCTCGTTTTCTAAACGCTAAGATGAGCATTGACGGTGTTAATGATAATCCTAAAGAATTTTTACTTGGTCATGGTCAAGAGAATTATGGAAAAGTTTTTGCTGAAAAGTTCGATCCTAGAATGTACAGTCAAGAGGCTTGGTTCGACCGCGCTCACAATGTATTTATGGACTGGCTGGTTGCTGGGGGTATACTTGGACTAGTTGCTTACTTAGCATTATACTTAACACCAATATATATGATGTGGTGCGGTACGGGTTCTAAGAATATGCATATCGGAGAAAAAGCTTTAATGACCGGAGCGCTCGCGGGATACTTTGTACATAATGTGTTTGTATTTGATAATCTGATATCTTACATATTATTTGTCGCGATACTTGCCTACGTTGCTTCTATCACCAGAATGCATGACAACAAAGAAGATTTAGTTTCAAAAGAAAGTAAAAAAAATAATTACTTAAAATATGTTGCGATAATAGGCGGAGTTTTAGTTAGTTTATATTTATTTTTATATACTGTACTATTTCCACTTATGACTAATCTGGATATTATTGACGCATTACGTAATAATCCCACCTCGTACGCTAATATCGAAAGTGCTACAAATAGAAATATAAAGTCACTCTCATCAGCAGTTGCTAGAAACAGTTTTGGTAGGGTTGAAGCCAATGAGCAAATGTTGCAACAGGTCTCAAGGTTAGTCAGTATAGACCTGTCTAGCATGAAAGCAGAAGATAAACTAAAAGCAAGTACGGCCATCAATAATTTTAAAAATGTTGCAGAAGATAGTTTTTCTAAGTTAGTAAATTCAGACCCAACAGCTAGAAATACTTCATTCTATGGTACATATATGCGCATGACAGGGCAATATGACAAGGCACTTACTTTACTTGAGAAAGCAAATTCTTTTGCACCTAATAAACAATTAATTAACTTAGAATACGCAACTGTCCTTGCTGGTACTGGGCAAGTTGCAAAAGGGTTAGAAATAGCTAAGAAAAGCTTTGAAAGTGAACCAACTTTTGAATCAGCAAAGTCAGTATATGAAAGTATACAAAAATTAAGCACATCTCAAAAAGCTCCTATTACAAAAGTTATTAAGAAATAAAAATTCAAAAATAACTAAAACAAAAGCGACGCCTTCGGCGTCGCTTTTGTTTTAGTTATTTTTCCAAGCTAAGATTAGGTTCCGCTCTTAATTTTTCTAATTCCTTCTCTTTTGATTTTATTGGTATTATATTATTTTTGACTTTCATAAAAGCTGTCGCTGCTATCATCAGTGCATTATCGGTAGATAGTTCACGGTCCGGAATATATAACTTAACTCCATCATCAGCGCACATCTCACCCATTACACTTCTAATATGATTATTAGCCGATACACCACCACCAATAATTAATGTCTTAGCATTATATAAGTAAAGTGCATCGCGTGTTTTTTTAACCAGTACATCAGTTACAGCATTTTCAAATTCCATACAAAATAATTCCTTTTCGCCCTCTTCTAACTTATATTTTTCTACTTTATTTATGACGCTAGTTTTGAGTCCTGAAAAAGAAAAGTTAAGATCATGGGTATACATCATAGGTCTTGGTAAGCGTAAATCTTCACGTATTGCTCCAGCTATTTTTCTACCAAGTTCAGCTCTTTTACTTATCTCTGGTCCACCAGGGTACGGATAACCAAGGGTACGAGCAACTTTATCAAATGCCTCACCTACCGCGTCGTCTAGCGTTACCCCTATTTTTTTATAATTCATCTCTTTATCTGTAAAAATAAGTTCAGTATGTCCGCCAGAAATAAGTAGTGAGATAGCCGGGTAAGTTACTTCACCAAAAGACCAGGCAGTTTCTTTTTTTACGCTTCTTTTTCCAGTTACTCTTTTCTTTTCTTGGATAAGAGTAGACGCGAATATATGCCCCTCCATGTGATTAATAGGATAAACTGGAATATTGTATTCTAGGCTTATTTTTTTGGATATCTCTATACCAGTCCAAAGAGCAGGCGACAATCCTGGCCCATGAGTTACAGCTATGACATCTATATTTTTAAAATTCTTTTCATCGCCTATAACTTTTTCAAGTAGTATAGGCAAGTTTTTAATATGTTCGCGCTTTGCCATGTGCGGGTATACTCCGCCGTATGCGCGATGTATATCTATTTGAGATATTAATTCATTTTTTTCTACAGTAAAATTATTAGATCCTTTTCTAAAGTTAATAATGCAGATTGCGGTCTCGTCACAACTAGTTTCTATTGCTAGTATTTTCATAAGTGTTATTATAACATAATTTTTAAGATATTTTTAGTATAAGCCAAATAAGAAAATCTTTTTTCATGTTATAATTATTTATAATAAAAACCTAAATATAAAATAATTAATTATGAAAAACATACCCACTAATCTATTTGTCTTACCTTTTGATCATAGGGCAGGATTTGCACAAAAGATGCTCGGCTTTGGAGAAGTCCTAACATTAGATGAGAAAAAAGTAGTGACTAGCTATAAACAAATCATCTATGATGCAATATTCAAAGCTATAGACATGGGTATAGCAAAAGAAAATAGTGCAGTACTGGTGGACGAAGTATACGGACTAGAGATTCTAAAAGATGCAAAAGAAAAAGGATTAATCACAATGCAGACAATGGAAAAGAGTGGGCAAGACTTTTTTGATTTTGAATATGAGAACTGGAAAGAGCATCTATTAAATATTATGCCAAGCTATGCCAAGGCGCTAGTTAGATATGATGTGAGTACAAATAATATAGAGCAGCTAAGTAGATTAAAAGAACTTTCTGACTTTTGTATAGAAAATAAAATAGGATTACTTATCGAGCCATTAATGCAAAATAAAAATTACGAAAAAGAGATTTACGACAATGAATATAGATATTTAGATCTTATAAAAATGATAATAGAAATGCAAAATTTTGGTATTGAGGCTGACGTCTGGAAAATAGAAGGACTGTATGCAAAAGAGCAATATATTGATGTGGTAATAGTAGCTAGAAATACAGAAGAGAGAAGTGATGTCGGCATCATAATACTCGGCAGAAACGAAAGTAAAGAACATGTAATGCAGTGGATAACAGCAGGGTGTGATGTAGACGGTGTCTTAGGTTTTGCGGTTGGTAGAACTATTTTTTGGGAGCCACTAATGAAGTATAAAAATGAAGAAATAAGCAGAAGTATAGCGGTAGACATGATATCGGAAGATTATTTTTCTTATTATAAATTATTCAAGCATCTAGACTAATTATTTACAAGTAAATTTTAAAAACTAATAGAGCTTATTTTTCTAGACGTGAGTCAGGTCTTCGTAAAATAAGCTCTATTAGTTTTTTACGCTAAATTAACTTAGAGATATATTCACCCACAAAGTAAGCAACAGCAGCTGAGGTGCCGCATATAAATATTGATTGGGCTATGCTCCTTAATTTATTTTTATTAAGTATTCTCGCTCTTAAGTACCCTATAAAAGCAAAAGCAAATAAGGTAAATATTCCAGATATTAAGAATATATTTTTTGTAGTAACTGAGTTTGTATCCCCAAAAAAGTAAGAGTAAAAAGAGGGTATCATAGGAATGGCACCAATGATTACAAAAGAAAGAAACGTAAGTAATGAGCTTTTTAAATTATCTATATTTTTAGATTCTTTTTTAGAATCTTCTGCCAGGTAATCAGCGCTTGCCATCGAAAATCCATCAGCTATTAGGTTAGACAGGCCAATTGCGATTATTATTTTAGGTGCGAGGCCGGCGCCGTAGGCGCCGGCGATTAAAGCAAAATACGACACTGCACCGTCACTTCCACCGTATACTATACTAGGCAGGTAATTCTTAATATTTGTTTTCATTTTTTCTTGCATATTTTTCTTAATATATATTATAGCATGTGTTTTACTTTTTATATATTTATGATGCTTTATTTTAGATGTGTGTAAGTGTATTGCGGGGGGGGGTAACTATTTGTTATTATTAATACGTATAAATATAGATTTAAAATAAAAAAACAATATAAAAATATGCAAGATAAACACCCAGAAAGTAATGTTACAAATAATGACTCACGAACCCTAGCCCCAGCCTCAAATAAGTCAGAATCATTTAAAGGTAATTTTGGATCGATACAAATGGAGATTAGTAGACTTGAAGAAGATTTAAAATATATGACGGGTAAGGGAGATAAGCAAGAGGCTTTAGGTAAAATATTAAGATTAAAGAAAGAGGCTACAGAAAGTGAAGAAGGGCAAATGACAGAAGTAGAAAATGAAAAAAACTTTGAATCAGGAATGTCATTTAACAGTTATCAGAAAGATATTATAACTGGTCTTAGGTTCCTTATGGACAAAGAAGACACTAAAAATACACTAAAAAGTGTAGGAGTAAATATTTTAGATTTAAATACAGAAGTTTATAAAAGTGATCTAGAAGTCAAAAAAGCAATAGATGCTTTCATTGCGGATTACAGAAGTAAAAGAAATAATTTCAGTGAGGGTGGTTATAACGCTAACTATACAGAGTTAGATAGGGTAATATTAAAATATGAAAAAACTTTTGGTATAGATAATGGGTCATTAGTAGACATGGATCTAAAAAGAAAAAAAGATCAATCTCGTAGTTATTTATCCTTAAATCAAAGTATGAGGGAGTTAGATAGTTTAAAGCAGAGATTGTTAGAAGCAAAAGCTGGGGTAAAAACAACTATTTTAGGAGGTAGAGATGAGTCCGAAGTTTTAAGAGTGGAATCTGCAATAGCAATTAAAAAAAGAGATATAGCGTTAATTGTATCTAGGTCTGTAGGAGAATATCTGGGCATTAATCTTAATATTTTTGATTTTGTAGATAAGTAATTTTTGTAGTTTATTTTAAATATCTTATGTTATAATTATATTTATGCAAAATCACGATTATAATGCCGAAGCTTTGGAATTACATAAAAAGTTTGGAGGTAAACTAGAAACAGTAAGTAGATTTAAATTAGAAAACAGAGAAGACCTATCACGTGCTTATACTCCAGGAGTCGGAGAGGTGTGTAGGGTAATAGCGAGTGATATACGCGGCAGCGAAGCTGCCGCGAGAGACTACACCCTTAAGAAAAATACTGTCGCTATCATTTCTGATGGGTCAGCGATACTTGGCATTGGCAATCTTGGTGCTCACGCATCTATTCCAGTTATGGAGGGAAAAGCTGCTATCTTAAAAGAATTTGCAAATGTAGATGCATTTCCAATATGTGTGCAGACTCAAGATACTGAAGAGATAATAAGTATAATTAAAAATATTAGTCCAGTATTTGGAGGAATAAATCTAGAAGACATTGCAGCGCCAAAGTGTTTTGAAATAGAAGAGAGGCTAAGAAAAGAATTAAACATTCCGGTCATGCATGACGATCAGTGGGGAGCAGCGACTGTTGCGCTCACTGCGCTCATCAATTCACTTAAAATTGTAAATAAAAATAAAGATGAAATAAAAGTAGTGCTCAGTGGTGTAGGAGCAGCAGGAGTTGCAACAGCAAGACTCCTGATTTCTTACGGTATTAAAAATATTATCTTTGTAGATAGTGTAGGTATTATAAATCAGCAAAGAGCAGAAGAAGGTGAAAGAATCGGGAATAAGTTAAATAAAGAAAAATTAGAATTATTAGTAAATACAAATCAGCACAAATTAAGTGGTGGATTAGAAGAAGCAATAAAAAATTCTGACGTATTTATCGGCCTTTCAAAACCAAATGTTTTAACTGGCGACATGGTAAAAAGCATGAATGTTGATCCAATTATTTTTGCTTTAGCTAATCCAAGTCCCGAGATAAGTGTGGAGGAGGCGTTAGCCTTCGGCGCACGCATAGTAGCCACAGGTAGATCAGATTATCCAAATCAAATCAATAATTCACTAGTTTTTCCAGGATTTTGGCGAGGAGTATTAGATTCACAGTATGCAAGTACTTATAAAGGAATAGATAATAACATTTTTATTAAAATAGCAAAAGACCTAGCCGAGTATACAGAAAGTAGTGTTGGTGGAATAAACGAAAACAGAATATTACCAGACATGTTCGACAAAAAAGTCGTAGACATTGTCGCTAGCAGTTTTAAGTAGTCTATAAATAATGAGGACAAAAATAGAAATATTTTAAGGTGAAATTTTACTAATTTTATGTTATAATATTTTCTAATGATGCAGTGGCGAAGTGGTAACGCTGTGGTCTGCAAAACCTCCATGCGCGAGTTCGATTCTCGCCTGCATCTCCAATTTGCTAAAATTATAAAAATAGTGTATTATATTTTTACGTTCTTTTAACTTTACTAATATAAGGAGTTTTACATGAATTTTTTCTTTTCTTTAGAAGATAAGTTAATAATGTGGCTAACTGCTATTTGCTGGTGGTTTGATTTGAGGTTTAACCTAAAGTCAAAAGATTTAGCTAATCCATTTATGTCTCTGATTGGAGGGACATTTTATGTAAGCTATACGAAAGATTTATTAGATTTTTTGTATTTAATAATTATTTGTTTACTTATGTCTATCTTAAATTCAAGACATATCTTTGGTGCTCAGATGTATCTAGATTCTGAAAAAAGTCCAAATCCTAATAGGTATCAAAATTTATGGAAAATGGTTCAAATAGTTGTCATGTTAATAATTTTACTTTTTGTTAAAGATAAGTTGACGACAGTATTAGTTACTATTATGAATTTTTCTTGGTTTTATGTTTTGTGCACTGAGCCGATGCCACCAGCAGAAAAAGAAAAAAGAAAAAATAAAAAAAGTTTAGGAAAACTAGAGCTTAGTAATCAGGTCTAGTTAGTTTTAATAACAGGTCCAAGTGGCCTGTTTTTTGTAATTTATCCAAAAATATGTTATTATATATGCCATGCCCGGGTGGCGGAATGGTAGACGCAAGAGACTTAAAATCTCTCGAGGATTTCTTCGTGCGGGTTCGAGTCCCGCCCCGGGCACCAGCCTCTATAGCTCAGTTGGTAGAGCAACTCCCTCTTAAGGAGATGGTCGTAGGTTCGAATCCTACTGGGGGCACAAAATTTTGAATATATAAAAGCTAATAGGAAAAATATATTGTTTTCATATTATTTGCATGATACAATTAGGTTATGAATATGAACAATGTGTTAACACGTCCACCTGTAGCTCAAAGCACTTTACCGCCAGATCTTTCTCTTTTAGAACAGCAAATATTTGATAAAGGAGAGAAGGCTAAGCTTGAACAAAAACTAAATACAAAGCTAGCTTCAGGCATCGAAGCCAGGAGACTTTTTATAGAAACTTATAATAACCCAGAAACTGTAAAAGAAAATACAAAAATTATAAGTGAGGCTATGAGTTTAGAAGATTTAATTGAGAGAGTAGAAGAAAAGAAAATAAATTTAATTTCTAGAAATGCTATTTCTGGTTCCTTTAATATATATGCTAATGACTACATCTTGGAGCAGCTTAATTTTATAAATAAGTATCTGGGTCCGGGTCTTACTGAATCAAGTGCAGCATTATTAAGCGAAGCAAAATTAAGAGCAAAAAGTCTAACCAGAGCGTGCGGACTGAGATATAAAGTTAGAGATCTTTTGCTTGGAGTAAAATAATAAATTATATTATGTTTTTTAAATCAAATATTTTAAATATTGTAAGCGAGGAGAGAAGATCCCAAAATATAGACGACTCCGCAGCGTCTTTTAAATTGATGCTACTCGAAAGTTCTATACAAGTAAAAGAAGTCAAGTTAAAAAACACTATAAATGAGGTTGTTAATTATTTTTTAGATAACAGGGTATACATTCCAAAAGATACTAGTAATACTATTAGAAAAAGGGAAGACGGAGTTGTGTCTTCTGGGTATATCTTAATTCATATTAATGAGCTTAGAAATAAAATGGGTAATGGGGTGCTAACTCATAAAGATTTTGATGTGATACCTAATTACGAAGGACTAAGAGATAGATTGAAAGAAATATTCAAGATGGAGATATTCAAGAAGAGGCAAGAAGTAAAGAGACTACAAGAAGAAAAGGACGATATAGAGGCTCAGAAAGTTTTGAACACCTTTAACAAAGAACTTAGCGGAAAAAGTGTTAGCAGAAAAGATTATCTTACAAATTTAACGCAGCATATAGACTCCATAAAAGATACAAAAAATATAAATGAGTTAATGTTATATCTTATGGACAATAAAGATATTATTATACCAGGAGACAGTCTGGAACAAGATAATTTTAATTCTAGAAAATTAGTGTACTTAATAAATATGCTCATAAATAAATCAGATAGAAAAGAATCAGACTTTAATATTTTATCTAATTATGACGGTTTTCGTGATAAAGTAAAAAAGTTACTACGTTTTGAAAAATAGCTGTTTTGTGTTATAATATTTTTATAAGCCCAAGTGTGTGCAAGATCTAGTAGAGGTCGCATGCTTGCGTAATAAGTAAGCCCAGGTGGTGAAATTGGTAGACACGCTTGCCTTAGGAGCAAGAGCCGCGAGGTGTGGAGGTTCAAGTCCTCTCCTGGGCAC
>JAYTMX010000063.1:0-5134 GCA_043728155.1 bacterium | reverse complement strand
ATATATTAGAATATTAATCCTGACTCTCTTGCTGAATCAGCAAGCGCCTTTACACGACCTCCGTATTTAAATCCTGCTCTATCAAATACAACAGTACTTACTCCGGCTTTTTTTGCTAAATCTGCAATAGTTTTACCAACACTTGTTGCGCATTCCATCTTTGTCATCTGTCCAAGCTTCATATCACTAGCAGCACAAATAGTTGTAGCTGTGTCGTCATTTACAAGCTGAGCATAGATATACATATTTGATTTGAATACGCATAATCTTGGTCTCTCTGCAGTACCGCTAACTTGCGTGCGGATTTTTCTGTGAAGGCGTAATCTCTTAGCAACTTTTACACTTTTTATTTTTTTTATCATATTATTTATGTTTTATTATGCTGATTTTTTACCTTCTTTACGACGGATGACCTCGCCCGCGTATCTGATACCTTTACCCTTGTATGGTTCTGGTTTCTTGTTCTTTTTTACTTGCATCGCAAATAAAGTTACAAGCTCCTTGTTAATACCAGTAATTGTTAACTCTGATTTTACAGCTTCAACAGTGATACCTTGTGGTATTTTAAGAGTTACCGGATGTGAAAATCCAAGTGACATGTTAAGTATATCTCCCTTTACATCCCATTTGAATCCCACTCCTTCTACTATTAATTTTTTTACAAAAGGTGTTTCGACTCCAGCTACCATGGCCTTGATTAGTGACATGTATGTTCCCCAAAGTGACTTTGAGGCCTTGTCATTACGTCTTGGCTCTGCTGTGATTTTACCATCTTCTAATTTGATGATGACCTCCTCACGAATAGCTTTTACTAATTCTCCTTTTGATCCTTTTACTCTTATCTCAGTTGGATTGATTGTTACCTCAACACCAGCCGGTACAGTGATAATTTGTTTTCCTACTCTACTCATATATTTATTTTAAAATTAATTTTTATGATTAGAATATTTCAAAAAGTGCTTCACCTCCAGTATTTTTAGCACGAGCGGCTTTGCCCGTCATGATTCCCTGAGGAGTAGATAGGATTACGTTACCGTAACCATTTCTAACTTTTTGTATATCATTCATTTTGTAATAAACTCTACGACCTGGTTTTGAAATGCGTTTTGTCTCACGCACAGCATGTACATTCTCTTTATTGTACTCAAGTACAACTTCGATCTTGTATTCTGCAGCGTTATCTTTTACTGCTTTCACATAACCCTCCTCTTTTAAAAGATTTAAAATAGAAAGAGTTAACTTTGAAAATGGTACAGATATTTTTTCTTTTCTGATAGCACCCGCATTACGGAGTGATACCAACATGTTTCCTATTATATCCATATATTAATAATTAATTTTTGCTTAATAAGATATTACCAAGATGCCTTCTTAACGCCTGGTATCATTCCTTCATTTGCTAGCTCACGAAAACAGATACGGCAGAGATCAAAGTCCCTCATGTATCCGTGTTTGCGTCCGCATTTAAAGCAACGACTTACCTTGCGAGAAGAAAATTTTGGCGTCTTAGCAGCTCTTGCGATAACTGACGTTTTTGCCATACTATTTTCTTTTTTGCTTTTTGTTAGTAATTTAATTTTGCATACGCTTGCGCATATACTCGCTTTTAATATCTAATGCAATTTTGACTACTTCTTAAGATGGTACTCAGAGTGGCACTGATTAAAAACGATACTTATATATTAACACAAAATACTCATTTTTGCAACTCAGTTCGCTTGACTTTATTCGGCGCCAAGTATATAATATTTATATGCTTGTGGATAATATCCCTTCGGCACCAGAGCTGAAACAAGCATAATAAAAACACTAACTTTTGTTAGTGTTTTTATTATCTAATCTCTTTTTACACTAGTTATATAACCAGTCATAACGCTATAAAAATAATAGTCTCCATCATTATCTTTTCTTAAAATAATCTTTAATTTGTTTTCATTTAAAATTGCAATAAACCCTAGGAATACTAATGAGTACTCTTCTTGAATTATTATTTCTTTTTCTTGTACTGTTGTTGCTATTAATAAAATCCTTACAGCATTTTCTAACTGAGATAATCTTCTGTTTATATCTTTCGAAGGTCTCATGCTGCCACTTTTTCTAATAATATGTCCCCATCCTTTTGAATTAAAAATAACTTTACTATCTAAATACGGAGAATATATTTCTTTTATATTTTTATAATATTCTTTTTGTTTCGAAAAATTATTTTTCATCAACATATTATATCATAAAATATTTATAGCCAATTTATTAAACCTTCTAGAATTTTTTTAATTTTTTAAACTACGTCTTTATCTGTGTTGCCTATACAAAAAAAGTAAGTTATTATTAAATTAAAGAAAGCTAAAATTACAAAATAATTAAAGCTTAAATCTAAACTCCCAATAATGGCTGAGCTAATTATCAGAGAGGTTACTGGTGCCAGAATAAAAAATTTAATATTTATATATCTAGTGTGATCTTTTATATAGACTGACTGCTTCTCAATAGCTTTAATTAAAGCGTAACTGAAAAATATTGTTCCGAAAAAATATAAAGAGTTTTCAAAGTATTTATCTTCAACTTCAGTGTAACCGACCAATAAACATAATCCTATAAAATATAAAAAAACAAAAAAATTATTCAACATTCTTGCCTTACCCTCTTTATTAGAATTTTTTATATTTTCAACCAACTCTTGGATTCCTATGGTAAATACAAATAACATAATTAAAAAAGAAAAAATTGAAATAATAACTGTAGTGCTGTTAAGAATGTATTTTACAAGTGTTGTAATTAGATTTGATATCTCCATGTTTATTTTTAAAAAAGTAATCTGTAAGTTATATAAGGACTCACAAATCTCAGTATGATCATTACTAAACTCCATATACCAGCAATATTTTTGTGCTTTCTACTTATGTGAGCTTCTTTGTTTGCTTCTTTGTATGTAACAGACAAGATATACAAAAAAGTTATTCCTAACAGATATAATAAATATTGTCCATACCCTACATACTTATATAAAGTTTGAAACGGTGAGTACCAAAGAGTAATCAATACAAATTGTATAAAATAATGAAGCTTTGAATTTGTAACTAAAATAAACGCTGCAGAAATTGCTATTCCAATATTTTTCAACATAAGTTAATTATAGCATAAAAAAATACAAAACATAACGCCTTAGGCGCCATGTTTTATGTTTTTTATTATTTTTATATTTAAAAAATATAATGAAAATAGATTACCAAGCAAAGTGAGCAAAAGCTTTGTTAGCTTCGGCCATTCTGTGCGTATCTTCTCTTTTCTTAACTGCAGAACCTTCGTTCTTACTAGCAGAGATTAATTCATCACCTAATTTCTTATGCATTGCTTCTCCTTTTTTATTACGAGCAGCATTGATAAGCCATCTGTATGATAATTGCATCTGACGTTCAGCGCGAACTTCGCGAGGAACCTGGTAATTAGCACCACCGATACGGCGTGATTTTACCTCGATTAATGGAGAAGTGTTTTTAACAGCCTCTTTAAAAATTTCAAGTCCCTCTTGTTTTGTTTTTTCTTTGATATAGTCAAAGGCAGAATATACAACTTCGCGGGCAGTATTTTTCTTACCACTCCACATGATGTAGTTGATAAATTTTTCAACGTCCATCGAGTTATAATTAATGTCTGGCTTTACAATATTTCTATTTTTTACTGGCTTTCTCATGATTTTATTATGTTTAGTTTTTTAATTCGCGCTTTTCCCAAAGGCGTGGTACTGCGAATTTGTTTTGTAATGCCTAATTTATCGTAAAACGAATAATATGATTATAACACACAATCCCCTTCTTTGCAAAAATAAGAAAAAAGAAAAGCCGCGACTGCGTCGCGGCTTGATACTAAAGAAACGAAAACAAATTCTAAAAAATTTTGCTTTCGTGTTTACTCTTTTACCTCTTTCATGAAAGGTGGCAATACAAAACTTGGGTCTTTGTATTTAAGCTTTGCAAAATAAACAAGTACTCTTTTTGTATTTTGTTTTCCGTAACCATTCTCCATAATCATACCATCTAAATGTTTTATATCAAAAGAATCTGGGGAAAGAGCGTACTTCTTAGTTTTACATACTGGCTCAGATCCATAATCAAACATTTGTCCACAAAGATCATAAGAATTAATCTCTATAGGACCTTTAGAAAAAATAAAAACCTGTCCAAAAGAGAAGTAGATCCCTTGCTCTTTGACTATTTCTAATTTCTCATTATCTAAAGACAAGCTGCTCTCAATAGCAAACTCATTCTCTGAAGCTCGAAACGAGAGCATGAAAAGTAACATGGCTATGACTACCCCCGCAAGTAAGCCATAAACAGACAGTGTATCTATTTTTGGGTTTTTAGTCTTTATGCCGACAAAAAAACACAACACTACAAAGAGAAATAATATCAGATACATGTTCTCCACCAAAAAAGTAGAGATGGGAGGCAGGAAATTGAGAATAGTTTCCATTTGGATAACTCCTAAAATTAAAGTTAAATTACAGACCTGAGAAAATACTCAGTATGGTGTCATACTAACATAATAAATTAAACATGTAAATATGCACACAAATATCTACAGATTATCCCAATAATACATAAAACAAAAACTACATCTTACGATATAGTTTTTGTTTCTAATTTTTTATTTATATATATTTCTATACTTAAATTAAAAAAATTATTTCTTCTTTGCGGGCGCAGCTGCTCCTGCTTTAGGACGCTTTGCACCATAAAGTGAGCGTGATTGACGACGAGCGTCTACTCCTGTAGCGTCAAAACGGCCTCGAACGATATGATAACGTACACCGGCGAGATCTTTCACACGACCACCACGAATCATAACAACCGAGTGTTCCTGTAATTTGTGTTTCTCTCCTGGAATATATGCGGTTACTTCTTGACCGTTAGTTAGTCTAACACGAGCTATTTTACGTAGCGCAGAGTTCGGCTTCTTTGGGGTTGTTGTTGTAACCTTTGTACATACGCCACGCTTAAAAGGTGAATCGTAAAAGTTAGGTCTATTTTGTATACTATTAAATCCACGTCCCATAGTTACAGAACGAGATTTTCTAGCTACTTTAGATCTAGCTGATTTTACTAATTGATTAATGGTTGGCATAATAATTTATTTT
>JAYTMX010000062.1:0-1885 GCA_043728155.1 bacterium | reverse complement strand
AAAATGAAAACAAAACCCCTCATTACTGAGGGGTTTTGTTATGGGTGAACATGTGGAAAACTCTACATGTTCAAAAGTATTTTTTTATGGTATAATATTTTTATGGATAAGAAATATTTGTTAATACAAAAAATACTTTCTCGCTTAGATGGCGGCGTTGCTGATTTGTGGAAAATATATAAGCTTATGTATTTTATCGATTTTGAGTATTATAAAACATATAAAAAATCAATTTCAGGATGTAAATATTATAATTGGCAATATGGCCCTCTCCCTTACAATACCACACAGTACGCTATAGAAAATATGATAGAAAGAGGAGAAGAGAATGGTTTATGGGGTAAGGTTGGTCCAGCAAATGTTCAGATAAATTATTCTAATCTTTTAAACTCTAATTTTTCTACGGAGGAAGAGTTGGTGTTCGATAGTATTTTAAATAAATATGGTAGACTCTCAGGAGCGGAGTTGGTTGCTATATCACACGAAGACATGCCTTGGAAAATGACAAAAAAAGGAGAGGAGATAGATTATGATTATGTTATGTGGAGAGATTCTGAAGAGACTGTAATTACCGATATAACTCAAAAAGTTTTTGCTTAATTTATGTTAGAAAAAGTTTCAGATAAATTTATAAAGTCTTTAAAAGAAAATAAAAATAAGAAAGGACTAATTTCAGTTATAAAGATAAAGTTAAAAAATTTTCAAGATACTTTTGACTTATCGAAACAGAAAATGATAGACGGAGAAGAGTGGATAGTTAAAAAAATAGATGCAAACTGTAATTTTGGTCACTACAGAATAATAGTGGCACAAAATAAAAGTAGTAAAAATTTTGTATATGATTTTTATTTTAAAAACTCAAAAGATGATCTGAGTAATGATGAAATAAAAAATTTAAGAAATTTTTTAAAAGAGTGTGAAAGTTATGAATATTTAAATAGATTACAAAATCTTTACGACTTATAGTTTTAATTTTAATACGGTTAACTAATCTTTGCTCCCAATGGTTCGACGTAGATGGTAACTAATCAGTTCTTGACGGAACTAATGTTTATAACTTCCCTACAAACAGTACTGTCTCTTTACAAAACTAATTTCTGCGCGTACTATAAATAGTGAAAGCTAAATATATTATAATGTGTAATCGAGCGAGCGAGAGGTGAAAGCCTCGAAGCGAGCGAGCGAAATTAGACTAGAAATAGTTAGAACAGAAATGTTTAAACAAAAACTCCCGAAAGGTGAGTTTTTGTTTTGGGTAGGTAGAACTTGCATAGTAAAATGTACTATGATATAATATTATTACAAATGGGTATATCCCGATTGAAAACCGCTCTTACGAGCGGTTTTCCAATTCTAGTTTATAACATCTCTTTTACTTTACTTTTTATATTCTTAAAGTCTATACTTCTAATATATCCTATTTTTTCGTCTAGCCTTTTAACGTCTATTATCCTTATCTGAGAAATTATTGCAGAGATACTATCTCCTTTTAATAAAGCTTTTATGTAATATTTATTTTCTTTATTTTTTGTAGTTAGTGGTACGCCTATAAAAATATTATTATTAAATTTTTTAAGCACCAGAACTGGTCTTCTAAACTTTATCCCCTTACCATTTTCTTCGTCTCCAACATTAAGACCTAGAGAACACCAGTATACTTCTCCTTCTTTTATTTGATGTATTCTTTGTTGGTTATTTATATTAAATTTGCACTCTACCCATTCCCTAAATTCTCTAATTGTATTCATTTTTATATTATAACATATGAGTATATATCAAAAATATATTTCTTCACAAAACTAATTTCTGCGCGTACTATAAATAGTGAAAGCTAAATATATTATAATGTGTAATCGAGCGAGCGAGAGGTGAAAGCCTCGACGCG
>JAYTMX010000061.1:0-10601 GCA_043728155.1 bacterium | reverse complement strand
GGTCTGGACTTTAATTAATATCGTGTATAATATAAATATGTTTAAAAGTATTTTAAAATCTGTTACAAAGTTATTTATTTTTTTTATTTTAATAAATTTACTTTCATTATCTAAAATAAATGCTCAGTCTGTAGAGATTATAGAGTCTACCTCTAATTTTATTCCTGGTGACGAAGTTGATTTTTCTTTGTCCAGCCCTGGGATTGATTTGGATAAATCTGATATCAGTTGGAATATAGACAATAAAAATATCATCAGTGGTTTTGGAGAAAAAAATATAAAAATAATTATACCAAAAGAAGAGACTATTTTAAATGCATTAATCACAACTGTAAAAGGTGAGAAATATAATGCATCTTTTAGGCTTTACACAAAAGGGGTTATACTATACTTTGAAGCGACAGACAGTTATGTTCCATCTTGGTACGCTGGTAAAAAAATGTTAGTTAAGGGTGGTACAGCCAGGGTCTACGCTTTTCCAAATATAACTAATAAGGGGGAGAAGATTAAAGATTCCGATATTAACTTTACCTGGGAAATAAATGGTGAAGTAAACAAAAAATCTTCTGGTTATGGTAAAAATTATCTAGATATTACTGCTCTTGAGATATCAGCTGATAATGTTGAAGTTGGGGTAATAATAAAGCCAAGATTAAGCGATGAGGTAGTAAAACAAGTTATGGATATAAATATAGTAAAAACTGAGGTTTTACTTTATCCAAAATCAGGTAATACCAAGAGAGCACTTTTTGGTACTAACAAATTTTCTACTAATGATTTTATAATATCTGCCGAGCCTTACTTTTTTTCTTTAGATAAAAAATATAATTTTTACTGGGATGTTGGTGGTAGAGTAGAAAAAGGTAATAATGAAAAAGGTTTTAAATTAAGTAAAGCTGGAACCTTTGCAAACATAAAAGTGAAAGTAGAGCACGTTAAGAAAATCTTTCAAGAGGCACAAAGTGAATTAACTGCGACTTTTTAATTTCTTTTGTGTTAGAATGTTATTAGATGTTAAATAATTTTTCTAATTTATTTAAAATAAAAAGTAGCTTTGATTTTATGGCAAAGTTTTTTATAGTTATTTCTTTTTTGCTCTCTGGATTACTTTTTTCTTATAGTCAGTGTGACGCAGCAACTGGAATATGCTTACCTGGACAAATAGAAGCTGAAAACACCAGGACTGCTGAGCTCGCAGACAAGCAGGCGAAAGATAAGGCAGCTGCTGACGCAGTAAGCAAAGAATGTGGGGGAGTAAATAATTTTAATTGCTATACCCTACTTGAAAGCTTTGGAGAAGACGAAAGTGGGGAGAAACAAAAAATAATAAAGATAGGAAAAGAGACTTTAGGTGTATACCTAGCCCAAATAATGACATACATGCTGATGATAGTAACTGTCGCTGCGGTCTTTTTTATGATATATGGCGGTATCCTCTATTTAACTACTGACATAGTTAATAAAAAAGCAGAGGGAAAAGAAGTTATAACAAGAGTTGTGATAGGTCTAATATTTGTTTTCTCTGTCTGGACGATTATGAATAGTATTAACTCAGGACTTCTTAAAAATTCTCTTAACTTCAGTTTAGAAAATATCGGAGTTATTATAAAAGGTGCTGTCGGTGGCACAACCGCATCCACCACTGCAAGCACTACACCCTCAGCGCCAGCTGGACCATCAGTAACTCTACCAAAAGGGCCAATATGTGAACCTTCTAATGTTGTAGAAGTATACAATATAAAAGTTTGTAATACTGTTGCAGATAATATGAAGAAAATGATAGAAAAAGCCAGAGGTGATGGAATAACTCTCACAAAAGCTGGTCCAATATCTGGGTGGAGAAGTATGCAGGATCAAGAATTTTTAAGAAAGAAAAACTGTGGTGGTGAAGCAAATGTTTATAATGCTAGTGCTAGGTGCTCACCTCTTACAGCTTTGCCTGGACAATCTAATCATCAGGGGGGTCAGGCTGTTGATTTTGCTGAAGCAGGAAATTCTAATGGTGGCAGAAATAGTCCTGCCTATAACTGGTTAGACAGAAACGCTTCGTCTTTTGGATTTTATAATAAGATAGTATCCGAACCATGGCATTGGTCAGTTAGTGGAAATTAAAATAAAAATATGCAAGAAAATAATTTAAATATAAATAATCAAAATGAGTTTAGTAAAAACATTAATTCAAACTTACTTAATTCAAATCAGGTGAATAATATTAACGTACCTACTTCTAATCTGAGTGGTGAGGTTGCCACTAATAAGAACGCTTTATATTTTAAAATAGCTCTTTTTGTTTTCGTTTTTATTCTCTTAATCAGTGTTTTATTTTATTTTCTATCTT
Source organism: bacterium (assembly GCA_043728155.1). Lineage (GTDB taxonomy): Bacteria > Patescibacteriota > Minisyncoccia > Phycocordibacterales > UBA5272 > JAUPVO01. The sequence continues at coordinate 8,263 of JAYTMX010000061.1, read as the reverse complement.
CTAAAAAACCGGCAACTCCTGGTCAAAATAATCAACCCTCTTTCCCTAATCTTAACCTTGGAACTAATCTAGGTGGCGAGACTTACATAAACAACACAAATAGTTTGGGTTTGAGTCCAGACGGAGAGTTAGAAGAAGGTGATGCTGACAGTGTGTCACATATTTGGCCAAAAAGTATAGCTGGTTATAACTTAATAAAGTTAATAACTGGCACAACTACAGAAAATTCTATTTTGTTTATGGATAAGGGGACTGGTAATATTTATAAAACTTTATATCCAGGCTTAGAGACAATAAGGTTAACTAATACGACTTTACAAAGTGTAAGCTTTGCAGCTTTTTCTAAAAATGCTGATTTTGTAAGTATTTTAAAAGGTTCTGGCCCTTATTATAAATTAATATCTTCAAGACTTGGCGCTGATCCCGACTCTTCTTTTTCTGAATCAGAAGTGGACAACAGTGTTATTAATTTAATTTCTTCTAAAACAGAAAATATTTTTTATTATTTGAAAAGTGAAGAAAATAATACAACTTCAATTAATTCATTTTCTCCATCACTTGGTAAAATATCTAGGCTGGGGGAAATTAAATTTTCTGATATTTTTATTTCTGGTGAAGACAAACAAAATATTTACGTCTCTTCAAAACCATCAAGCAATATAAAACAATTAACGGCCATCTTAAACAAAAAAAACAATACTTTTAATTATGTTAGTGGCGCCAACAACAATAAACATGAATCAGGCGGTAGTGTTATAAAAGAAAATTCTGGACTAATATCTTTGGGTGATATGGCTAATAATAAAAATAATTTTACTCTTAAGAGTTTTTCTAACAAGTGCTCTGATGTTCGCGGAGTGTACTTGGTCTGCGGGGTAGACGACACTACTTCTGATGAGTTTAGAATATCTGACTATTGGTATAGTGGTAAAATATCTTTCACTGACTCACTTTCATTCCTAAAAATAACTGATGGGGAGACAACCTCTATTCCTGTCTCACTTATTTCTGGTGAGCCGCTAGATACTTACAACCTTAATTCTGCTGATGACTTTTTAACTTTTCAAAATAAAAACGATGACTCTTTGTGGCTCGTAGACTTGATTGGTTTATAAAAGAGTACTATCTATAAAATACAGCATACTTACTTTTTCTAGACGGGAGTCAGGTCTTCAAAAAATTAAGTATGCTGTATTTTTTTATGTATTATTTTTGTTTGTTTTTTGCTAAGCAATCTTCTTCATCAAATAAAACTGTCCGATCGCATATATATTACTAACTACAAAGTATAAAGTTAATCCTGCTGGTAAAAATATTGAGGTAACAAAAACTATTGCCGGCAAAAAATATTTCATTTGCATACTCATCATTTTTGTAAACTCTTTTTGAAAATCACTGGCGCTATCACTCACTGTCATATCTTTTGAAGACACGTGCATGAGATAAGCCATGCTTATAAAAGTAAGCACTGCTAGTATTATATTTGGTTCTGTAACATCAATATTAAAGAAGGTTATCTTGTCTTGTATGCTTCCTATTTCTTTTAAGAGGATTTGATAGAGACCAAAAAGTATTGGCATCTGTATAAAAAGAGAAAGTATGCCAGAAAATGGCTTAACTTTATTTTCTTTATATAAAGAAGATAGGGCAAGGCCCATATCCCTGTTATTGCCTTTGTGTTTTACTTTTAATTTTTCTATTTCTGGTTGTATCTTTTTTATATTCTTACTTGTTTTACTGGCTGATATATTAAGTGGTAATAATAGTGTCTTAATTAAAATAGTAAATAGAACAATAGAAATTCCTATGTCATGAGTATACTGTATAAAAAACTGAAGAGTAGAGTAAAGAGGGGTTATGATTATTTTGTTCCACATATATTTTATTATTATTTATTTTGTTTTTTATTTTCTTAAAAAATACTTTCTATTTCTTTTCTAAGTTCTGAAAAAGTTATTCTATTTAACTCTTCTTCTTTTATGTTTTTATTAATATATATAATATTAATTAGGTTCTTCTTTTTTATTTCTTCTATATAATTAGAATATATAAAGTAGATTTTTCTTTTTAAAAGATTTCTTTTGTTGGCCTTTTTAATATTTTTCTTACTTATTATAGCACATACTTTTTCTGTATCCTTTTCTGTGTATGAGACATTATTAAAAAATACACTTTTTTTATTCGTGTATTTTTTATTTTTAAGACTTTTAATGTCTTGTTTATTTAATTTGTTTTTTTTAGCAAGCACGATTATCTTGTAAAGTTCTTACCTCCTTTTACAACGGCAAGCTTTGCGCGGCCATAGGCACGCCTTGCTTGGATTATTTTAGCTCCGGCCTTGGTTGCCATGCGAACTAAGAATCCGTGTGTTGTGAATCTCTTTTTGTTTTTTGGTTGATATGTTACTGACATAGTCCTCCTATTATAACCTAAAAAAAGTTTTTTGACAATATACACATTTTATTTCAAAAAGAGTATAATGTATTTTAATATGGATTACGAAGAAATATGGCAGGCAATGCTAAGCCAAATCAAGCTTGAAGTTTCTACAGTAAATTACAATACTTGGTTCAAAAACACTAGAATGCTCGATTATAAGGACAGTAATGTAAGTATTGGCGTCCCTAATCAGTTCGTAAAAGAATGGCTCGAATCAAAATATGGAAAAGATATACTCCGAATACTACGCGCTATACATGAAAATATAAGGTCAGTCTCATTTTCTATATTAAAACAAGATGTGGTGCATAAAAAGAATAATGTAATTAATGTTATTAATAATAATACACCTCTTCCACTAGAAAATCTTTATATTAATAGAGATGATAATCTTAATCCAAAATATGTCTTTGAAAATTATATTGTTGGTGATTTTAATAATGTAGCTCATGCTGCGGCTAGTGCTATTGTTAATAATCCAGGCCTCTCTTACAACCCTTTCTTTATTTACGGTAATACCGGCCTTGGTAAAACTCACTTAATACAAAGTGTTGGCAATGCTGTTAAGAAAAAATATAGTGATAAAAAAGTATTTTATACAAGCTTTGAAAGATTTTACATGGATTATGTTGGAGCAACAAACAACAATAGTATTAATAAATTTAAAGAGAAATATAGAAAATTTGATGTATTTATTATGGACGATATACAATTTATTACTAATAAAGATAAAACTCAAGATGAACTCTTTCATATTTTTAATCTTATGTATGAGACGAATAAGCAAATTATATTTTCTTCTGATATACATCCTAACTTAATTGTTGGACTAGATGAGAGAATGAGAACAAGGTTCAACCAGGGTATGGTGGTAGACGTTGAATCGCCACCATTAGAATCGAGATTAGCTATTTTAAAGCATAAAACAAAAGACTATAGAGATAAAATCCAAGATGATGTACTTCAATATATTGCTGAAGTGATGAATGGTTCTATACGTGAATTAGAGGGAATATTAACTAATATCATAACTCAAACGGAAGTTAAGAAAACTGTCTTAAATATTAATGATGTAAAAGTTTATCTTAAAAATAATCTTAGAAACAAAAGATCAGTATCTATTCCGGATATTGTTAAAATAGTAGCTGATTATTATGGAATAAATGACAGTTTTATATATAATAAAACAAGGCGTAAAGACATAATAAAGCCGCGTCAGATTATTATGTATTTATTACGTGAAGAATTCAACATATCTTATCCAGCTATTGGAGATAAGCTTGGTGGCCGTGACCACACAACAGTAATACACAGTTATGAAAAAATAAAAAGGGAACTCACTGAAGATCCGGCTCTCATAAAAGAGTTAGAGGACTTAAAGGCTATGATTTCTTAGTTTGTTAATAAGTCTGTTAATAACATACATACAACTTATTAAATATCTATCTAACAACTAACTCATAACCTTATAATAAAAAATAAAATAAGTAATATTTATTAAAATAAAAATAATTACTCACAAATTATACTTACATATTAAATAATGAATTATTATTAAGTAAAATAAGTTAGTATTAAAACTTTATATTATAAGCTTTCTTACTAAAATAAAAGTTATCAACATAATTAACAAGACATATATAATAATAATATCTATATATATAATAATAAACATGCTAGAATAATAAGTATATGAAGTTCAAAACATTAACTCTTGATTTTGTTAAAAATATAACTTTAATTTCAAAAGTTATTACTAAAAGTAATATTAACCCATTATTCGAGTGTGTCTTTTTAAAAATAGAAAATAACACCCTTATCATCAGAGGTACTAATTTGGAAGTAGTTGCTGAGGCTAACATAGCAGTTAAAGGGGAAATTAACGGCCAAGTAATGCTAAAACCAGAGACATTAGTAAAAGTACTAAACAATATAATAAACAGCACCTTAAACCTCAATATTGAGCTAAATGAGAATGTTTTAATTATTAGCGATGATAATGATAATGAGTATGAATTTGAAATATTTGGAAAAGATGAGATACCAAAGCTTCCAACAGATCTTAGTAATGTTATAGAGTTAAAAAAAGAACAATTCACAAGTCTTATAAAGTCTGTAATTTTTTGTGCATCAAAAAGTGATATAAAACCAGAAATATCTAGCGTTTATATATATAAAAATAACGACACCTTAGTTTCTGTAGCAACAGACTCGTACAGATTAGCTGAAAAAACTATATATATAAGTAATATTTCTGAAAAAGAATTTAGTGTGATATTACCTCAAAAAAATATTATTAATATATTACCAATAATAGACGACATGAATGAAGATATAACAATTGAGTCTTATTCTGATGGTATTTTAATAAAAGATAGTAAAATATCAGTAGCTACCAGAATTGTTAATGGAAATTTTCCTGATTACAGACAACTTTTCCCAAAAGAATTTATTTTTGAAATAGATTTAAATAAACAAGTATTGTTAAAATCACTACAAATTAGTAATATTATGAATTCAGAATATAGTTTTTGTGAATTTGATATTTTAAAAGAAAAGAGTAAAGTTTTTATAAAAGCAAAAGGAAAAAGTATAGGTAATGTTAAAAGTTATATAGATTTTAAAGTAGAAAAAGGAGAGGTTGAGGAATTAAGTGTTAATTATAATAGTAATTATTTTTTAGAAGGTGTACAAAAAATGCATGGCGAAAATATATTATTAAAATATACAGTACAAAATAAACCTTTATTTATAAACTCTAATTCTGACTTATCTTTTAAATATTTACTAATGCCACTAAACAGATAGTTTTAAAAAACAAGAATTAAAAAATAATAAATAATAATTTTTCAAAGACCTGACTCACGTCTAGAAAAATTATTAATTATTATTTTTATTTTTGTTGTATAATCTATACTTAATACCAATCCCTAGAATCATTGTCCGTAAAAGCAATATCAAGATCCTCCTCGTCTTCTCCAGTAGAAAAAGAATAAGAAACTATTTCTTCATCTATCTCAATTACATCATCATCACCAAGTGCCGCGTCTAATACATCTAGATTTATATTTTCATCAGCTGGTTTTTCTTCTTCCTCGTTTTCCATGTTTTATTTCCGTATTTAAAATTTATAATTTTTTGTTAAAATGTTTTTTAACGTATGTAACACATAATCTATCAGATATTTTTTAAAAATGCAAGCCCTGCTAGCCCACAAGCAATAGCATCTACTTCGTCGTCAAGTTTTTTATTTTCAAAAGTAACTTTTAATATCTTTTCTAGCATATATTTTACTTGTTTTTTATCAGCGTGACCATCCCCTGTTATGCTATTTTTTATTTGCATTGGAGTTAATTCTAATATATATAATCCATTTTTCTCACAGATATAATTAATCACACCACGCGCCTCGGCAACACGCATAACAGTTTTTTGATTTTTAAATATAAACAAAGACTCGATACAAGCTGTTTTTACTTTGTATTTTTTTATTATTTTTTCTAATTCATCAGCTATTTTTTTTATTCTCCTGCTGTGTAAATCTTTTTTATCTGTTTCTATACAAGTAGAAAATATAACATTTTCAAGCACTCCTTCTTTTTTTACTATACTAATCCCAACCCTGTCATAACCTGGATCTATTCCTATTATTATTTTTTCTTTTAAAATAGTGTTTGTTGTCATTTAATTACTTATTTATATGGGTTTTACCTGATTCAGTAATATTTCTACCTTTTATACTTTTATCTATAAAGCCAAGATTAAGTAAATATGGTTCAACAACATCCTCGAGTGTACCCGCGTCTTCATTAAGCGCAGCAGCTAATGTGGCGAGACCAACCGGCCCACCACCGAATTTGTTATTTACAGTTTTAAGATAGTCAATTTCTATTTTACCCAGGCCAAGCGAGTCTATTTCTAAAAGAGCTAAACACTCATCTACTAACTTTTTATTTATTTCACTTTTATGGAAAAGCGCAAAGTCACGAACACGCTTTAGGTAAAAATTAGCTATTCTTGGAGTTCCCCTACTTCTTTTTGCTATTTCAATGGCGGACTCATGATTTATGTCGACACTTAATACTTTTGCGCTACGAACTATTATTTTTGATAACTCATCATTTGTATAATTTTCTAATCTATATGATCCACCAGAAAAGCGTGAGCGTAGTGGCGCTGATATGAGCGATGTCCTAGTTGTCGCCGCAACAAGAGTAAATGGTGGCAGGTCTAATTGTATGCTTCGCGCTGCTGGCCCCTTACCGATTATAATATCAAGCACACCAGACTCCATGGCGGGGTATAACACCTCCTCGATTGTTTTATTAAGTCTGTGTATCTCATCTATAAAAAGCACGTCATTCGGTTGTAAATTAGTAAGTATCGCTGCTAAGTCACCAACTTTTGTAAGAGTTGGCCCACTAGTTATTTTAATATTAGTGTTAAGGGTGCGTGCAATTATATGTGCTAAAGTAGTTTTGCCAAGACCTGGAGGCCCATGGAATAAAATATGTTCTGGCGGAGCATTCCTGCCTTTTGCGGACTCGAGCAGTATAAAAAGGTTATTTTTAATGGTTTCTTGGCCGATGTAATCATCAAAATGTTCGGGACGGAGAGCTTTGTCTAGATATAGTTTTTCATCAGGTACAGAATTATCTTTACTGCTTATTTTCTTTTTGTCTAGGCTATTATTTATCATGTATTTGACAGATTTATTTTTATATGCTAAGATTATGAGGTTACAGATTAGAAACCTAAAAGCTATTTAATCTAATTGTATCACATATTAGTTTTTAATTAAATTAATTTGTAAAATAAGCACCTTAAAAATCTATAAATCTTTTTACAATTGAGTTTACTCATAATCTAACAGTCTAGGACGTAGTTAATTTATTTAACTTTCATGGTGTATTTATACTTCTGTGGCTATCCTAATACTAGAATATTCTTCACCAAGAGATTGTATAAAGATTTATGGATTTTTATTTTTCATAGAAAAATAAAATTATACACAAAAACCTGTGTATAAAGTATGGGGATAAGTTTCTAATATCTAATTTTTGTTGTTATATAATATATATATTATGGAGCAAAATACTTTTACAGAAAAATTACAAATACCTAGTGTTAACTTTGAAAATACAGACGTTAAAACTTTTTCAGAGACAACAAATTTAAATACTTTAGAAAGTAAATTAGAAAACAAAGAATTCAATATTCATAATTACAAATGGGTAATTGTTTTTGTTATTGTTATAATTTTATTTTTATTATTCATTAACGGCATGTCGGTATATAAAAATAATTTATTTATAAATTAAAAATAAAAAATTAAGAAAATTAGAATTAAAAAAAGAAAAAGAAAAAGAAAAACACAAACATAATATGAAAGAAATCCTAACCACCATCCTGCTCTCCCTCTCTTTAATTCTTTCTTCTAACGCCTCATCTTTTTCAAAAGTTTCCTTTTCTAAGACATTTAACCCTAACCTTACAACCTTTGATCAGGTTTCATTTAAAGCGTATTGCTACTTGTCAGTGTTCCCTTTCTTTTTCATAGACAACACCAAATGCTACACCATCACCAACGACAAAGGAGATCTCTACATCCCAAAAGAAAATACAACCAGCACAAGTAACATAGAAATCAAAGACCTCCAATCAAAATACAACCTCATCGCTCAAAAGATAAACACAAATACAGTAAGTGCCAACACCCTAACCTTACAACCTCAATACATAACCATCACAAAGTATGTAAGTACTCCAGGCATTCAAGGAGAAAGAGGAGAGCAAGGAATACCAGGATCAAATACAGTAAATA
>JAYTMX010000060.1:0-2250 GCA_043728155.1 bacterium | reverse complement strand
CTTATCACTTTTTTTATTACTAGTTACTGAATCGATGATGTTAGCATAATCAGAAAATAAAATATAATCAAAAGGGTCAGATAATTTAAAATATACACCGTCACCACGATAATCACCTCCGCGCGCAGAACCCGTTATCTGAGCTGATTTTAATACATCTAAGGTATTTTGCGCAGCAGTATCAAATGCAACTGCCTGGCTTAACCTTGGATAATTAGTAAAGGCTATACCCATCATAATCGCAAATATAGCCATGGTTACTACTACTTCTATAAGAGAAAAGCCATAAGCTTTTTTAAAAACACTTTCCTTGTATATATCTTTGTTATTATTTTTATCTAATAAATTCATAAAGGCTGAGTATGTCAGAATTAGTATACAATACAAATAATCCAGCAATAATGATAAATGGAGTAAATGGTATTTCTGATTTTAAATTATAGTCTTTTCTGTGAATTAAAATGAGTGCAAGCGAGACAAAAGCTCCGAGCCAAACTGAATAAAAAAATGTCGTAACACCCATAGGTAATCCAAGTAAGAATCCAAATGCAGCGTAAAGCATAACATCACCAAAACCTACCCACTTACCTTTTGATAAAAAGTACATCAGTCCAAATGGTAAGGCAACTATTAATCCCGATAATAAATCCGGCCAAGAAAAACCAAAATATAACTGTCTATAAATAGTAAATATAATACCAAGTCCAATTAGAAAGCTAGCCATTTCAAAAGGCACTATAGTGTGTCTTAAATCATATATTATAATAGACACAGATATAGTGATAATAAGGGACCACAATAAAAACATTACTATGAGAGCTGTGCTATTTAAGTTATAAATAGCTAGTATATTAATAAGTATAGCAAGGAGTATTCCTGTAGTTACTTCACTCCATAGATAAGTCTGCGCTAAGCGTGTTTTGCAAAATTTACATTTACCTTTTTGATAAATATAAGATATTATTGGAAATAGCTCTTTCCAAGATAATTTTTTGTTACAGGTAAGGCATGAACTACGTCCACTCCAAAAAGATTTGACTCTTAATCTGTCAGCCATAACGTTAGCAAAACTACCAAGTGACGCTCCAAATATAAACGCAAAAAATGTAATAGTAAATGTAAGCATATTTTTAATTAATTTATTTTAAAAAGTTTTTACACTTTCATTTCTAATATAATTTTAACACAAAAAACAAAAACAAAAACTACAGTTATTAACTGTAGTTTTTGTTTTTTATGTATAGAAATTATGGAGCTAAGTCAAATACACAATCTTCAACTGTTTGAGAATTAGAAATACATGCTTCTGTAACCGGAGATGCTATCGTTCCGCTATGTACTATTGTCCCAGTTGGGCAAGCAGAAGCTTCTCCAAAGTTAGTAGTACAAATAGTTGTAGATAAGTCTACATCTAGATCTAAAGCAGGATTTTTCTGCTCTAATTCTACCCATAGTTGGTATCCAGTACACGATGTTTGTCCTGCTGCTGTGTTACCTGGCATTCTTACATCTATAGTAGTATCACATCCAATACCTACATAATGATATTCATTATCTACTGCCGCTGAGGCTAAAACATTTTTTAATCCTTGGGGTGCTCTATTTCTGGTGGCTGCGTAAGTACTAAATAATACTGTTTGATCTGCTGGATAACGAAGTGTTGTATCTATTCCCATTGTCACTAAAAAAGTTTGTATACCACGAAGCTCAGTCATTTTTTTTGCATCTCTTGCTTTACCTAAAGCTTGTATCATATTTGGAAGTACTATGACCGCCAAAATTCCAATAATCGCAATTACGATTACTAGCTCGAGAAGTGTAAACCCTCTTACTCTTTTAGATATTTTATTTAGCTTTAACATGTCTGATATTTTGTTTAACAATTTCATATTTCTTAATTTTATTTTTTATTTATATTTTTATATAACCCATAAATACATTATATCTCACTTAACACTTTATAATAATTCTTATCCACAAATACTATTGTATAGCGCCGGCAATATTATACATAGGTACGAGTACTGACGCCATGAGTAACCCAACACCGCCACCAAGAGCCACAATCATAAGCGGCTCGATGAGGGCTACTGTTGAGTCTATGGTACTCTCGAGTTCCCTCTTATAGAACTTGGCAACATTTTTTAACATGTATCCAAGCTTACCCGTCTCCTCACCGATACGTGTCATCTGCACCATAATATTTGGTATCATCGGCTCATCGGCGAGTGCTACTGATAATGCTTTTCC
>JAYTMX010000059.1:0-7096 GCA_043728155.1 bacterium | reverse complement strand
AGTTGAAGAAGTAAAAGCTAAACAAAACAAAGCAAGTGCCGAGATAAGTAAAGCAAGTCCTGAAATACGCGAGATGCTAATTAAAGGGATGTCAGACCTGAAAGAAAGCATAAAAAAAGACGAAGACAAGTTAGAAGTTGTGATGAATAATTGGCGTAACCTAATGCTACATGTTCCAAATATTCCAGATATGAGTGTTCCTGACGGAGAAAGTGACGCCGATAATGTAGAAGTAAAAAGATGGGGGGACCCAACTGAGTTTAATTTTGAGCCAAAAGATCATGTCGAGATAATGACTAATTTAAAGATGGTAGACTTTGAACGTGGTGTAAAGGTGCACGGATTCCGCGGTTACTTTTTAACTGGGGATGGGGTACGCCTATCACTTGCTATATGGAGTTATGCTATGGATTTTTGGTCTCAGAAAGGATTCACTCCTGTTATACCACCGGTAGTAGTACGCAGGAATATTTTTATGGGAACTGGATATCTGCCTCAAGGTGAAGACGATCTCTATAAGACACAAGATGGAGAGTATCTAGCAGGTACGGCCGAAGTGCCAATTATGGGTATGCATGCAGACGAAGTGATTGATAATCTTGAAAATAATCCAATAAAGTATCTTGGTTTTTCACCATGTTTTCGCCGTGAAGCAGGTAGTCACAGTAAAGATGTGAAGGGGCTTATACGTGTTCAAGAGTTTTATAAATGGGAACAAGTAGTGTTGTGTGAGGCTAGTCATGCAAAGTCAGTTGAGATGCATGACGAGATAAACAGAAATACAGAAGAATTTATCGAGACACTCGGCATACCATATCATACAGTTGTTAACTGTGGAGGTGACCTAGGAATGGGACAAGTTAAAAAGTATGATATAGAATTATGGGTACCAAAAGAAAGTAAATATAGAGAGATTTCTTCGGCATCATATTTTCATGATTTCCAGACAAGACGTAGTAACACAAAATATAAAGGAGCTGACGGAAAATTACGTTTTGCTCACTCACTTAACTGTACAGCCATACCAACACCGCGTATACTGGTATCACTCGTAGAGAATTATCAAAATGCAGATGGTAGCATAACTGTTCCAGAAGTTTTACAAAAGTATATGAGAAAAGAGATCATAAGATAAAGTATACATTATTATGGAAAGTGAAAATGACTATAAAAAAGATTTTGATAGATGGATTAGTGTAAAAAAGAAAACTGAAAAAAGAAGTAGAATAAATGCATATAAGTATTCTGTATTTTGGTGTGCTTTTGGAGAAAATATCGGATCTGAAATATCTGGAAAAGGTAATGATTTTTTAAGACCTGTTGTTATCCTAAAAAAGTTTGGAGATAGATGTGTTTTGGTCGCTCCTCTAACTTCAAATATTTCACCTAATAAAAATAATATTTTATTAAAGATAACAGGATCTGAAGAAATTAAAAATGTTTTAATAAGTCAGATAAGAGTTATTGACGGAAAGAGGCTGTACGAGTACATTGGAAAAGTAAATGAAGAATATAGAGAAACTTTGAAAGAAAAGTTTAATAATATAGTTAAAATATAGCTTAATATAAAAATCCTCCCCCCCACATTTCTGTGGGGGGGGAAGTACGATGATCAAGTCATCAATAATATTATTATACTATACCACAATTTTTTTGCAAGCTTTTTAATCAGAAATCTCTTTTTTAAGATAATAAGATAACTTATTCCTGTAAATCGCAAAAATAAGTATCACGTTTACAACTAATAAATAAATCTGAAATGCTGTATTTGGTATATCAAAAGTTGTAATAGTGGGAAGTATTACAATAACAGAAAGTAAAGACATTATATACGCCATACCCGTCTCACTTTCGGGATTTGTCCAAGACTTTTTAATAGTTGGGATTGCAGCAAAAAAATCTGCGACTGCTGCAAGTAAAATCGCATACACAGGCAGGTCAATAACGAGCCACAGCACAAGTGCAATTATTGAAAATAAACCACAAAAATAATCAAACTTTTCGGTTTTCCAATAACTATTTTTATTTGTAAATGATGCAATTAAAATAATTAGCGGAACAAAGCCAGCCACAAAAGTTCTTACTGTTGTCATCCAGTCTGCACCAGAAGAGATTGCAGCACCGACTCCTATCAAAGGTGCAACTGCCCACAACCCTTGTGAAATTCTATTTGGTCTAGTTGTTCCTTCTATTGTGTCAAAAATATATCTATAACTTCCATAAATTGAAAGCGATACTGAGATAAGAATTAAAAATACGTCATTTAATAGTAACATAATTATTATTTATAATAACATATATTTAGTTTTTTTGTGATATAATATACTTAGAAATATTATTTTCTCAAATTTAAATAATTAAAAATAAATAAAAAATATATGCAAAACAGTCTATACGTACAAAAAGATTTTACTCACTTACTTGGCCTTACTGGCTTTTCTGACACTTTAATGAATAATCATTTTACTTTGTATAATGGCTACGTTGCTAATTCGAACAAAGTAGTAGCACTACTTGATACTATAGAAAAAGGTGGTTATGAATACTGTGAATTAAAGAGAAGACTTGGCTGGGAGTTAAATGGTATCAAGCTACACGAAATGTACTGGTCTAATATGAACAAGGGTTGTGGAGATATTAGTATAAGTGAAAATATGAAAAATGTTTTAGTAGAAAATTATGGAAGTATAGATGAGTACAAGGCTAGTTTAAAAAGAAATGGCATGATACGTGGTATCGGCTGGGTGCTTTTAGTACAAGATAATCAGACTAAAAAGATGTTCCATACCTGGATAGGTGAGCATAATGTTGGAGTAATAATAGACGCAAAAATATTAATGGTGATGGATTGCTGGGAGCATGCATATATGACTGATTACGGTATTAAGCGTGCTGATTATATAGAACATTTTATTAATGCTATAGACTGGAAAGTGGTGGAGAGTAGACTGTAAAACAAAAATAAAGTAGATTAAATATTTGACTTTAATTTATTTTTAGTTTATAAATAAGATAGGAAAAAACGAGAACAAAATATGCAACAATTTAATAACTTTACAACAAAATCAAAAGAAACTATACGCAGGGCGCACGAGATAGCCATAGAGCGTGGCCAACAAAATGTTACGCCACTACACATGATGACGGCATTACTTTCTTATGATGACAGTATAGTATATTCTATTTTAGATAAGATGGAGATAGACACCATTTTATTTAATGACATCATGCTAGACTCGATTGAGGTTCCAAATGGTGGCGCTACTATGGCCCCGTCATATCAGATGTTTTTAACAATAGAATTAGCTCAGGCACTCGAGCGTGCCGTCGGTGTCGCTCAGATGACACACGATGAGTTCGTGTCGCCTGAACATATTTTCATAGCACTGCTTGATTGTTCTGGCCCACTAAAAGAAATATTAACTAGATTTAGAATTGATCGTGATGCTGTGATGTCAGTATTACAAAATGCTCGTAATCAAAATATTTCTCAAAATGGAACAGTAAAGAAAAACAAAACAGTAACAAAGTATACAAGAAACTTTACAGACATGGCGCGCGCTGATAAGCTTGATCCTGTTATCGGCCGTGATGTTGAGATTATGAGATTAATGCAAATATTATCTCGTCGTACCAAAAATAACCCTATACTAATCGGTGAAGCAGGTACTGGTAAGACGGCAGTCGTTGAGGGTCTAGCTATTCGTATCGCTAAGGGTGATGTGCCTGAAAGCTTAAAAGACAAAGACTTGGTCGCGCTCGACCTTGGTATGTTAATCGCTGGAACAAAGTACAGAGGGGAATTTGAAGAGAGGCTTAAAAACATAATGAAAGAGATAGAGCAAAGTAAAGGTAAGATTATATTATTTATAGATGAATTACATACGATAGTTGGAGCTGGAGCAGCTGAGGGTGCAGCAGACGCAGCGAACCTTTTAAAGCCGGCGCTGAGCCGTGGTGAGATAAGAGCAATCGGCGCGACAACATTAAAAGAGTATCAAAAACACATAGAAAAAGATCCGGCCCTTGCTAGAAGATTCCAGCCTATAGTAATAGATGAGCCAAATACAGATGACGCGATTGCAATATTACGCGGACTAAAAGAAAAGTACGAGATATTTCACGGTGTACGTATTAGTGATGAGGCGATAGTTGCCAGTGTTAACCTGTCGAGTAGATATATTACAAACAGATTCTTGCCAGACAAAGCAGTAGACCTCATAGACGAGGCAGCTAGTAGTATGCGTATCGCTCTTGAAAATAAACCACCAGAACTTGACGAAGCTCATAGGAAAATACAGAGATTAGAAATAGAAAGAGAGGCATTACAAAAAGAATTGTTAGCTACGCTTAGTGACAAGTCTGTCAGTGAAAAGAAATCTTTGGATGCTAAAATTGAAAATAGATTAGCTGAACTAGAGTTAGAAGTGAGTGACATCAAAGACAAAGTAAAAGACTTAGAAGTCAGATATAATACTGAGAAAGAATTAGTAGTTAGTATGAGGTCTCTTAAAAAAGAAATTGAAGAACTGAGAATTCAATCTGAAAATATGGAATTACGTTCTGATCTATCTGGCGTAGCTGAGATTAGATATGTCAAAATACCAAAACTAGAGCTAGACTTGCTTGAAGTTGATACAAAATTATCTAAGTTACAAAAATCAAGAAGAGTCTTAAAAGAAGAAATAACTAGCGAAGACATAGCCGGAGTAGTAGCGCGCTGGACAGGTATACCATTACAGAAGATGTTACAAGAAGAGCAAGAAAAGCTAGCTAATATGGAAACATATTTGAAAGCAAATGTAATCGGTCAAGACGATGCTATAGTAAAAGTTTGCGACTCGGTACGTAGGTCACGCGCTGGAATATCGGATCCCAATCGCCCAATAGGATCATTCTTATTCCTTGGTCCAACAGGTGTTGGTAAAACTGAGCTTACAAAAGCTCTGGCCTCTTTTATGTTCAACGATGAAAAAGCTCTGATAAAAATTGATATGAGTGAGTACATGGAAAAGCATAGCATCTCAAAATTAATTGGTAGTCCTGCTGGGTATGTTGGTTATGATGAGTCAGGATTTTTAACTGAAGCAGTAAAGCATAAGCCGTACTCAGTGATACTTTTTGATGAGGTAGAAAAAGCTCATCCAGAAGTATTTAACTTATTATTACAAGTATTAGACGAAGGAAAGCTCACAGACAACAAGGGTCGTGTTGCTAACTTTAAAAATACTATTATAATTATGACTAGTAATATAGGTAGTCAATTCATACAAAAGATGCAAGGCTTTGGATTTTCTAGTGGGCACGAGTCTAACGAGTATGTGAATGTAAAAGAAAAAGTGAGTGATGCCCTCAAAGACTTTTTTAAGCCAGAGTTTTTAAATCGTCTAGACGACGTTATTATTTTTGATATTTTAACAAAAGAAAATATTGAGAAAATAGTTAATATGCAGGTGCTTGTAATAGAAAAAAGACTAGCTGAAAAAGATATAACACTTAGCGTAACACAAGAAGCAATTAGTCTCATCTCAGAAAAGTCATATGATCCGAAATTCGGAGCAAGGCCAATTAGAAGATATGTACAGACTCATATACTTAATAAAGTAGCGAGTATGATGATAAGTGGTGTCTTTCTAAAAGGTGGACACGTAGAAGTTTCTGTAAAAAATGGAGAGTTAAATATTATAAGTAAAAAGAAAAGTAAAATATCAATAGATAATATTCTTATAAAAAACACAGAGTTAGAGTCTGATAAATAAAACATGAATTTTAATTTAAATAGAGTTAAGAAATTAGAAGGTGTAGATTATAATATAGAGGGCAAAAAAAATGTTCTCTATAAAATGTCTCGTGAAAGTAGAGTAGAAAACAATTGGTCACTAATATATGCACAAAAGTTAGCAATACAAAATGATGTAAAATTATTTGTAGTTCATACACATTTTGATAAAAAGTGGGAATGTGTGTCCCGTACTGTGGATTTTATTTTAGAGAATCTACAACAAGTACAAAAAGATTTATTTGAAAAAAATATCTCTTTTGAGTATGTAAATATAAAAGAAAATAAAAGCAAAGAAAATAGTACTAGTAGTTTCCTAAATAAATATTGCGAAGAAAATAATATAGGGCTTATAGTTACAGACATGGCGACGCAGGTGGAATACAATGCTTGGCAGCAAGATTTTCTAGAAAATAAAATAAACGAAAATAAAATAGGTGTACATATAGTAGACGCCAGGAATGTAATCCCTGTCTGGGTAACGAGCGAAAAAGAAGAGTTCGCAGCCAGGACAATTAGAAGTAAAATATATAAGAAGATAGCAGGATATGTTGATAATTCAGAAAACAAATTTTCAAAAATTAAAACGCACACTCAAAATGAAAACAAATACGTAAAAAGTATTTTTGATAATACTAATTGGAAAAGTATAAGAGAAGATTTTTTATGTATAGAAAGCGGTAGTACTTTTGAGGGTCTAAGCTTAATTGCTAGCGAAGCAGAAGCTAAAAAAAGACTAGATATATTTTTAAAAGATAAGTTAGTTAACTATGATACAGACAGAAATGTAGCAACAATTCGTGGCCAGTCTGATTTGTCCCCTTATATTAATTTTGGCATTATAAGTAAGCAATATATTTTAGAGCATATAATGGATAAATATAATCTAAAAATAGAAGATGTATTAGATCCAACCAAAAATGGATCAGGCGAAGCAGAGCAGGTTAACAACACTGGATTAAGTGATGAGCTCATAAAAAGTATTAGGGCATTTGTCGAGGAGTTAGTAGTACGTGGGGAACTTGCTGATAATTACGTGTATTATAATAAAAATTATACGACATTCGAAGGGCTCGCTAATTGGGCCAAGCTCGCCCTGGAAAAGGGTAGAAATGACACCCGCGAATATATTTATACTAGAAAAGAATTTGAAACAGCGAGCACTCACGATACACTTTGGAATGCAGCCCAAAATGAGATGACAAGAAGTGGAAAAATGCACGGATATATGCGCATGTACTGGGCCAAGAAAATCTTAGAATGGACAAGTAGCCCAGAAGAAGCGATAAAAATAGCTTTGTACCTTAATGATAAATA
>JAYTMX010000058.1:0-1612 GCA_043728155.1 bacterium | reverse complement strand
TGTTTATAAATGAACACAAATTTACAAAAAGTAAATACAATAGAAAGTTTGTTGAAAATTAACACAAAATACTTTATAAGCTTATTTTTAATGGCTTTTTTGAGTTTTACCTTTTTCATTCAAAATGTATCTGCAGAGATGAATACAAATACTTGGTCTAATCAAAGCTTTGTAAAAGAGATAAACAAAGAGCGTACTAAAAAGAAACTTAGCAAATTAACAGAAAATACTGAGTTAAATAGACTAGCCAAATTAAGGTTAGATGATATGATTAAGAATAATTATTTCGCTCACGAGTCACCAACTGGTAATGGAATAGATGATTTACTTTTAACTTCATCTTATGATTACGCGTGGCGCGGAGAGAACTTAGCTTATGGTGAATACGAAAGTGAATCTGACGTCACAAAATCTTGGATGGGCAGCAAATGGCATAAATATAATATACTATACCCTAATTTTAAAGAAGTGGGTACTGCTTATGCCGTTGCCGAATTTAAGGGTGGTAAATACTTGGTGGTAGCTCAAGTGTTTGGTTCAGAAATAAAAGATAATAAAAATATTATAATCTCTAAAAAATAAAGCGCGACTAAAAAAGATTAGTCGAACTTTTTTAGTCAAGGTTACTCATATTAAAGAAATACCCATTCTTTAATTTCTCGGAAAATTTGTGCGTATCCGCATGTGAGAGAACCCCAAGATAAGACATTAAGGTTGCATGTACCTTGTTTTTTGTTATTTCTTTGCGTTTGTAAAGTGATATCTTTTCATTAATTTTTCTTAGTACACGTTTTTGGGTTCGTTTACGCACTAAAGTGAAATATGGAAATAGAACATACCCAAGATAGTCAATACCACGACCAATCTTTGTGAGAGTTATCTTCTTAGGGTGTATTTGTAATTTTAATTTCTCATTTAAAAACATCTGTATTTTGGGCAATAAATCTACTAGATATTCTTTATTCTCACTAACTATAATAAAGTCATCTGTATACCGTGCATAATATTTTACTTTAAGTTTATGCTTCATGAATTGATCGAAGATGTCCATATACACGTTGGCAAAAAGTTGAGAAATTAAATTACCAATAGGCACACCACACTGTTCAAAAAGATTTGACTTATAACTCGAAAAGCTTCCGATTACTTCAGTAAGTAAGTCCATAAGTTTTTGATCTTTGATTCGTGAGTGAAGAGCGTCAAGCAAGATCTCGTGAGAAATAGAATCAAAAAACTTCTCTATGTCGCACTTTAAAATATACACATTTCTTGTGTTATTTTTACTTGCTTTGTAAAGCATGGATCGTAGTGCATCAACACCTTTATGAGTCCCTTTTCCTATACGGCAAGAAAAAGAATTATGTATAAAAGTCTTGTCATATAAAGGATACAAAATACCCATAATCGCATGATGAAGTACTCGGTCACGAACTAAGGCTTTGTGTATATGTCGACGTTTCGGATCTGAAAGATAAAAAGAAGTATATCCACTGTGTTTGTAATTGCCAGAAGTTAATTCTCTGTGAATAGAGAATATTTCTTGCTCGAGATTTTTCTCAAAAATAAGTACATCTGCTTTCTTTTTCTTATCACGGCGAAAATCCTTCCATGC
>JAYTMX010000057.1:0-2132 GCA_043728155.1 bacterium | reverse complement strand
TGTTATAAAAAAGGAGACGGTACAATAGTTGATGCCGCAACTAAAACAAGAATACTCTCTGCAGATCAGTGTTCTACAGTTGAGCTTGGTGTCCTATCTGGTTCAACGCAAGCAGTAGCGGCTCAAGTTGCAACTGGGAATGATGCCCCCCCTCAAATTACACCGTGCACCGACCTAGGAACATTAGAATTTTTTTATATAGATAGGGTTGGTTGTGAAATCTGGTTCTACCTAACAAAATTTATATTACAAGTATCAGCTGAGTTAACTAATTTATCCGCAAAGCTTTTTGATTTTACAACGCAGAGATTTGTACTTCAAATCTCAACTTTATTTAAAAATGATGCTGGCGGTGATGAAAAATATATCTACGGTGGTTGGAGTGTCATACGTGACCTGGCTAATATAGCTGCATTCTTTGGGGCAGTTTACACAGGTTTTAGATATATTACTGGGTCAGATAGTTTAGATTTTAAAAAGGCAGTTACAAAATTAATATTATATTCTATATTAGTTAACTTCTCATTCCCAATTGCTAAGTTTCTAATAGATGTGTCTAATGTTATTAGCTTACAGATTTATGGGGGCATAACTGAGTACACAGCAGGAGCGAATAAATTATCGGATAAAATACTCGCAAGTATGAATCTCAACTCACTTATATCTAATGTAGGTACTCTAAAACCAAATATTCCTTTTTCTTCTTTTACTATATATTGGTTATCTATTTTTTATTTAATTGCTGCATTTGCTGCTTTCTTGTATTCATCACTTATGATATTAGTGCGTTCATTTATATTACTCGCTTGTGTTATATTGTCACCACTTATGTTCCTTAATTTTGCTTTTCCAAAATTAACTGAGTTACATGAAAAGTGGAGAGAAAACTTTTTTGGACAACTTATTTTTGCACCAGTCTTAATGTTTGGATTTTGGTTGTCATTTATTTTATTAGAGGCTGTGGGACTAAACAGTGGAGGTGTAACGAGTGTAGGCTTGGGTGAAAATTCATACTCCTCACTTATCAGTATGTTACTAGCCATAGTTACATTATTTATGACTGTAAAAGTAGCGAGTAGCGTATCGGGTGGAGCAGGGAAAAGCATATCAGGTATGGTTGGGGGCGGTATGAAGGGGTTAGGCCTTGCTGTTGCTACTGGTGGTACTGGACTACTCGCTAGGGCGACTATGGGGCGCGCTGGCGCTGCGATGGCTAATTCAAAATGGGTACAAAATACTGGTGCTCAAAATGGAGCAAGTAGGCGCATGGCGGCATCGCTCGCGAGTAATGCAGGTAACAAGATGTCAAACTTTAGTGTGGCCGGAGTAAAGTCTTTTAATGAAAAGAAAATGGGTAATCTAAAAAGTGATAGAGACAAGATGAATGCAGAAAATGGTCAGCAAATAAAAAAGACAGGTATGAGTGACCTGATAGCTCAGGCTAAAAACCCAGAACAATTAAGATTGGCCAAAGAGGAGATGAATAAGATATCAAGTGATCCAAATTACAAGCGTAATAATGACTTATTCGGTAATCAAGCAAAACAAAAAGCATTTGAACTTAATCAGTCTGATCTTAAGAGTGTAAAAGATAATAATGTTACTTTTTTAAATCAAGGTGAATACAAAAATGAATTAGTTAATAAGAGACGATTAGAAAGTGGTGCAGTATCAAAACTTAGAGACGAGAGATTAAAAAAGAGAGATGAAGGTAGGCAAGAAAACTTTAATAAAGCAGAAAAAGCATATGATGCAAATAAAGAAAATCCGAAAGCTTTTGAAAATATGGAAAAAGCTTATAATAAATCTGTAAGTTCTAGTGAAAAGACTTTTGATACTGGAAAAGAAAGAGAAGAAAAAATAGTTCCAGACCTCATCGCTAAAAGTGAGAACAAGATAGAGTCACTTAAAAATACTAATTTATCAGATGCTCTTAGAGGTAAAAAAGCTTTTACTGGGCAGGCACCAGCCATAGGCTCGAAGATAGTATAATTATGTTATAATTATTTTAAATAAATATGAACAGTATAAAGCTTGGATTCTTTTTAGCACTTCGCAGCATAAAACACAGTAGTAAATGGGTAACCAGTTTTACTGTACTCGTCATCTATCTACTATTTTTAGCAGTGATG
>JAYTMX010000056.1:0-11932 GCA_043728155.1 bacterium | reverse complement strand
TGGTGAGGATTGTGGAACTATTGAGTATAAGACTTTTAGAAGACAAAATGTATTAGGTCAAAACGCTTCTATTTCAAAAGCAATCAGAGGTAGAATCTTGGCTAAGGATATTTCAGTTGAGGGATTAACCCTTAAAAAGGGTCACCTGGTTACAACAAAAGAGGCTGACATGATTGAGAATTCTAATGCAACAGAAGCTTCTGTATTTACTCCGATGTACTGTACATCAGTACATGGTATTTGTAAAAAATGTTATGGACTAGATATGGGACGTAACAGTATGGTTAAAAATGGTGAGGCCGTTGGTATCGTCGCAGCGCAAGCAATCGGTGAGCCGGGTACTCAGCTAACCATGCGTACATTCCACTCGGGAGGTGTGGCGGGTACTGACATCACTCAGGGTCTTCCTCGTGTCGACGAGATCTTTGAAAGAAGAGCTCCAAAGTCACCAGCAAATATCGCTCATGAATCAGGTGAAGTATTTGATATCAGAATTGAAAATGGTGAAAAGACTATTGTGATATTAATGGATGAGGCTGAATCAAAGGGCAATAAAAAAGGTAAGATGGTTGAATACTCAGTATTACCACGTCGCCAAGTAATGGTTAAGAAAGGGGACAAAGTAGTAAAGGGTCAAATCATGACTGACGGATCATGTGACATCGAGGAGGTATTTAAGTACGCTGGGCGCGAAGCAGCTGAGGACTATGTAGTATCAGAAATCTTAAAGGTTTACGAATTACAGGGTGCAGCTATTTCAAGAAAGCATATTGAGGTTATAATCAAGCAAATGATGGGGCGTGTTAAGATTACAAAAGGTGGGTCAACCAGGTTCTCACAAGGAGATACAGTTGAGATCTCAACTCTTCGTAATGAAAACCAAATCGTTATTGATGAAGATGCAACACCAGCAGAATACAACAGTATCATGATGGGTATCTCAGACGTAGCCTTAACAACTACTTCATGGTTGTCGTCAGCATCATTCCAAAATACAACTCGTGTACTTATCGCTGCCTCAACAAGGGGTCAAGTAGATAGGCTAACAGGATTAAAAGAGAATGTAATTATCGGTAAGCTAATACCAGCGGGTACAGGCAGAGATATTAATTAATCTTTTAAAATAAAGACAAAAAATTTAAAAAATAAAAAAAACACTTTACAAATAAAGTGTTTTTTTGTTATGTGTATTTATATGAAGACAAATGTTATAATGATTATAAGTTTTAAATATGGACAATATACAAGAAATAAAATCAAAATTAAGTATACTAGAAGTAGTAAGTGGTTATGTTCGCGTTGAAAAGTCAGGCAGCCAGTACAAAGCCAGATGTCCTTTTCATAACGAGCGCACGCCTAGCTTTTACATATCACCTACTCGCGGGTCATACCATTGTTTTGGTTGTGCTGAAAGTGGGGATATATTCAAATTCGTTGAAAAGATGGAGAGTCTAGAATTCAAAGATGCCCTAAAGATACTGGCTGACCGTGCCGGAGTGACACTCAGTAGAATTAGAAAAGAAGATGACAGTCGTATGCTAAGTCTCATGGAAAGCGCTCGCCAGTTCTTTGAGATAACATTAAGCGAGAGTATAGATGCTAAAAAATATTTACATGATAGGGGTCTGACGGACTCCAGTATTAAAAATTATAAAGTAGGTTATACCAAAAATGATTGGCGATTACTTTTTATCCACCTCATGAGTGCTGGCTTTACTGATATTGAATGCGTTGATTCTGGGCTCATAATTAAAACAGATGACAATAAATATTATGACAGATTCCGTGGACGAGTGATGTTCCCAATACGTAATATATCAGGAGCTACAGTCGGATTCACTGGGCGAGTACTTCCAGTTTATGATGATGGTAAAAGCGGTAAGTATGTGAATACCCCTGAGACAAAATTATATCATAAATCAAAAATACTTTTTAATTATGATTACGCGAGAAAGTTTATAGCAGATACTCGCGAAGTAATATTAGTTGAGGGGCAAATGGATGTGATCATGAGCGCTCAGTCAGGAATACAAAATGTGATTGCGGTATCAGGGACTGCTTTCACCGAGGAGCAGGTAAATATAATAAAAAGGTTAGCTGACACTGTGGTCCTCGCTTTTGACAATGACGGTGCAGGAAAAAAAGCAGCTGAAAAAGCAGCCATTATGTGTGCGTATGGTGGGTTACAAATTATGAGTGTGGATATAAAAGAAAAAGATATTGCTGACATGGTGCAGAATAATCCTACTGAGTGGCAAAATGTTTACAATAAAAAAATAATGTATATAGAATTTTTAGCTAAAAACTTTTTACAGATAAGTGACGAGAGGGATAGAATCAATTACACAAAAGATAAGGTGGTGATTTATTTAAAAGCTATTAACTCACCCCTCGAACGTGATTTTGCTATCAAAAGTTTTTGTAGGATAACTGGCATAAATAATGAAGCAGTAAAGAGTGAAGTAGATAAAAATATAAAGTTAGACGAATTTAAAACTAATAATTTAAATAGTAATCAAAATAACGATAGCAATATAAATAGTGAATACGGTGACGGGGCAGAAATTAAAATAAAAGTAAGTAAAAAAGATAAAGTGATACTAGACTTGAATGTATTAAAAAGAGAATTAAAAATAGAAGATGATTTTATCTTAGATGATGAGTTACCAGATGAAATAATAATTAAAAGAGTACATGAATTAGAAAAAGAGAATCTACTTAGTGTTGCTTATTATAATGATTTACAAAAAGAGTATGAAAAGATAATTTACGACGAGGAGCATAAAAAGATAATAGACAAGATAAACATGGGGGATATAAATGCCTTACAAGAATTACAGACACTTGTTAAAAGAAAAAAATAGTGCTAGTATTAGTTTTCGTGTTAGATATTAAAAAAATCTAATCTCTATAATTAATTGTTCATTTTAGGAGATAATATGGGATTACCAATCAGAGGTTTTGTAACTTGTTTAACTTTCATTTTTGTCACTATGATTTTTATGGCAGTAGAAGGTCCTACACCTTATTTACTTAGTGTTTACCTGCTACTTTCTGGTCTTTTTATTTGGTCAGTTAATGAGTTATTTGGTTTTGAAAAGTATTTCATTCCAAAGCTTGTCTGGGTATTCTCATTTATTCTTTGTGTTTTAGGGCAAAAGAATAATGTAATATTCGAGCTTTCTTTCTTTATTTCTGTTGTTTCTGTTTTATCTGATCTTACTTGGCTCTTTTCAAAAGCAGGGAAGAAGTTTTTCGCAACAGCATTCAAAGGTAAGTAGTTTTTTGTAAAAGGGTGATCTGTACATACACATATTGCCCTTTTTTTATTTGCTAAAAAATGAAAAAAATGTTATTATTCTAATCTATGGCGGTAAAAAAAGTAGCAGCTAAAAAAGCTCTAAAAGTTTCTAATAAGTTAGTACAATCAAATAAGAAAACAAATGCATCTAAAAATGCAAACACAAAAATTTTAAATAATAAGGTAATAACTAAAAAAGTTGTAGCCAAAAAAAACGTGATCAAAGATGTCACAAAAAAAGTTATAAGTTCAAAAACAAAAGACGTTAAAACTAGTAACAAAATTTTAAATAAAAAATCAGTAGTTAAAAAGGTGGATAGCTTAAAAGTAAAAGTTTCTAAAAAAGCTATCAAAGGCAAATTAGAAAAAACTAGTACTAAAAAAGCTGCAAAAGCTATAATAAAAAAAGAGACTAAAAGGGTAATTCCTGCTCGCGCTAATGATAAGCTTAAAACTGCGCCGAGAAAGATATTAAAAGATAAGCCACTTACAAAGTCTGCAGAAGATAAAAAAGCTGCTAAAAAGCGTGATGCTGAAGAAGAGCAGTTTCAAGTGCTTTTTACAAAAGGTAAAGAAAGAGGATTCGTTACTTACGATGAAGTTATAAAAACTTTTCCTAATATCGAACAGCATATCGAGATGCTAGAAGAGATGTATGAAAAGTTTGCCGAGGCACGTATCGACATACTAGAAAGTGGTAATATTTTAGACATGGATACAACTGAGATCAGTAAGATCTCAAAAGAAAGTGATGGAGGAGACAGTATACAGATATATTTAAAAGAAATCGGTAAGTATCCACTAATCGACAGCGATGAGGAGATGATGTTAGCTAAAAAAATATTAATAGGTGATCATGAAGCTAAAAATATTTTAGCAAAATCTAATCTACGTCTTGTAGTTTCTATTGCTAAAAAGTACACTGGTCGCTCGGCCGACCTTTCGCTACTTGATTTGGTGCAAGAGGGAAATATTGGATTATTCAAGGCAGTAGAAAAGTTCGATTATTCAAAAGGATTCAAGTTCTCAACGTACGCAACATGGTGGATAAGGCAAGCGATAACACGCGCCCTCGCTGATCAGTCTCGTACTATTCGTATACCAGTTCATATGGTTGAGACTATTGCAAAGTATAAGCAAGTGTTTCGTCGCCTATCTCAAGACCTTGGACGCGAACCACTCAGTGAGGAGATAGCAGTTGAGATGGACCTAGACATTGAAAAGGTGCACATGATAGAGAGCATAAATCAAGACACTATCTCACTTGAAAAGCCAATTGGTGATGATGATGATAAGAGTACCCTTGGTGAATTTGTAGCTGATGATAAGATAAGTAGTCCAGATCAAGATGCGAGCCGCAGAATACTCAGGGATCAAATAGAAGAGATCTTAGCGACACTATCTGATAAGGAGCGTGAGATAGTTGAGATGCGTAATGGCCTAGGCCCTCATGATGGATATCAGCATACACTCGAAGAGGTAGGGGCTAGATTTGGAGTTACTCGCGAGCGTATCAGACAGATTGAAGCAAAGGTGCATGAGAAAATCCGTAATCACCCAAAGGCAGACAGGTTAAGGAATTATTAAAATAAAAAACCGTGATCATAAATCACGGCTTTGTTTTTTTCTGGAAAAGTTTATTATTTTATCGTAACAATCTCTTCCGGGGTGCGCATAATTTTTTCTAGAGTTAGAAGCGTTTCTAGTGTATTTGTTTCTGCTTCTATCTTCCACTCACCATCTTTAATAAAAGATAGCTCATAGTGGCCACCCGAAATAGAATAGCCACCCAAGTGAATAGGGCAGTAACCCTTAGATTCTTTGAGTACTTTCCGCCAACTTACGGCTTTTGTATCTCGTTTGAGTTCTTTAGACAAAGTGATTTTAGTTACCTCATCTTTTATCTCGACATAGTCACCCATGTGGTCTGCTTTTATTAAGCTGAAATATTTTGGCATAATACCAAAGATTCTGGACCAAAGTGGTGGCTCTTTTACATAGATACGTATCATGTTAATTCCTTAAGACTCTTTGAATATGCTTATTTTAAATAAGTCACTTCTTGGTAGCATGGGTTTTGAAAAGAACGCAGGATTATCCCTAATCGCTCAATTTAGATTATTACATATTAATTATAAAATGTCAATAGTAATATTTTTATAATTTTTGTCAATATTATATAGATATTTTAAATAATCTTTTTATTTAATTAGTATGTGGATAGCAATATATATATATATATATATATTGCTATAATTGAAGAATGAAAAATATTCTAAAAATATCTAAATCAATATTGCTAATCTTTTCTTTTACAGCTTCATTATTAAATCTAGCCATTGCTGAAACATCAGTTAAAGATAATTTAGAATTAAAAAGACCAAATATAAAAACTGACTATTATCAGTCTTTTGTGAGACAAGAAAAAGATTATATTAACTTTAACTTTAACTTATTTAATAGTAAAAGTTCTGATAGTGTTGACGAAGAGTATAGGTTAATTTTTGTCATAAGTAAAAAAGAAGACAATCAACTAAGATTAGTCGATGAGTTCTTAGCCACAACTACTAACTTAAAATTTGCAACCAATACTATAAATTATAATTATTTTTTTAAAAGTATATTAAGTGAAGGTGAGTATTTTGCCAGTCTAAAAGTGTTTGACGCTAATGATAAAGTTATTTTTAATTTTCTACCAATAAAAGATTTTACTATAAGAGATTCCACCAAGACAGAAAGTCAGCTAAATAATGAAAGTGTTTTAGATAAAAGTCTAAGTCTTGATATATTTAAAAATTCTAAGATGCTATTTTTTATAACCATATTTTTAATTTTTATATTGTCTCTTGTTCTATTTTTTATTTACAAAAAGAAGAAATCATTAATTGATAAAAACCTTACTATAAAAATAATGTCTATGTCCTTTATTTTAATTTCTTCAGTATATTGCTTTAATAGGGTGTATGCATTTGAAGGTTGGACACCATCTTTTGGTAGTCCTTGGGCTTATGGAATAGGAAACACTTTAACTATGGGGCAGGGGCAGACATCAACAGTAACTAGCCCTAACTGCCCTTCAGAGATAAGTACTGCCATAGATTATGGACCTAATTTATATTTTAATACTACAAACTGCTATCCATCTGATGCCAGAGAAACTTTTTTACAAGATGAAGTATATGATATGGTTCAAGGTGCATCCAGAATGATAAGTAATACTGCTTCTTTAAGCTTGTCTGAACTATTTATTAATCCAAAGCTTCCATGTATTTTTCTTTCTATCTGTTTTGATATATTTAATACCGGAGAGTTTAGGTCTACTAATAAGAAAATAGTATCTTCTCCGGTTGGTTTTGGTGGAGGTGATTTAGGCTTTTTCCTCTCAGCTAATCCCAGAGGGATCACGTATATACACAAACATACTATAATAAACACTTTTAAAACTTGTATAGTAGGTGGGCCTATAGTACCCGCAACGCAGGTTTGTCCTGCTACGTACAAATCTTGCCTAGATGGTAGTATTGTACTCGTATCAGAAACTTGTCCGACTATACAGCCAGTTATAATACCTCCCCCACTTGTAAATATTAGATTCGAGTCTTTTGAATCTACAGAGTCAGTCCCATATTCTTCTGAGAATAATTAATTAAAAATATGGTATTTGTATAAAAATTAGAACAAAAATACTCTATGAAATAGAGTGTTTTTGTCAATATTATATAGATATTCTCTTTATGTTATAATAGTATTAATAAATTATTTATGACTTTTATAGAAAATCTTAAAAATAAATTCTCAAATGACATTGGTATTGACCTGGGCACTGCTAACACTCTGGTATATGTTCGTGGCGTGGGTATTGTGATTAATGAACCCTCAGTTGTAGCGGTTAATGTTAAGACTGACAGGATAGTAGCGATAGGTGAAGTAGCAAAACAAATGATGGGTAGAACCCCAACACATATTAGATGCGTGAGGCCCCTCGTTGACGGCGTCATTAGTGATTACGAAGTAACCGAAGAGATGTTAAGTTACTTGATTAATAAGGGAAATAGTATACACAAAAAATTATTAAGACCACGCGTCGTAGTTGGTGTTCCGGTAGGTATAACTAATGTTGAGACTAGGGCCGTGTATGATGCTGCGCGCGCCGGAGGCGCGCGCGAAGTCTACATAATCGAGGAGCCAATGGCTGCAGCGATTGGTATTAAAATGCCAGTACACGATGCCGAAGGATCAATGATTGTTGACATTGGTGGCGGTACTACCGATATCGCGGTTATTTCACTATCGGGTATAGTAAAGTCAAAATCACTAAAAATAGCTGGAGACAAAATAATCTTAGATATAATTTCTTATTTAAAAGATGAATACAAGATGCTAATCGGTGAGAAAACTGCTGAGGATATAAAAATACAAATCGGGTCAGCTATGCCAATTGGAGAACCAATGGAAATTAATATAAAAGGCCGTGATATGGTAACTGGATTACCAAAAGAAATATACATAAGTGACAGTGATGTCAGAAAATCAATGTATTCCTCAGTGTCTCAGATAATTGATTGTGTACGCGAAGTAATTGAGATGACACCACCAGAAGTACTCAGTGACATTATGAGAAAAGGTATAACTCTTTCCGGTGGAGGTGCACTAATAAAAGGCCTTGCAGAGCTTATGCATATGCAGTTAAAAGTTCCAGTTAATATCTGCGAAGATCCATTAACGGCGGTTGCTCGTGGTTGTGGTATAATTCTAGAAGACGTAAGCAAATACAAAGATGTATTAATCAAAGATCATGAAGAAATCGCATTTAGATAAAAATAACACAATCAGAAATTTAATTTATTTTTTTAGCTTTTTTATATTTTTTTCCATTCTACTTTCTTTTTTATACAAATCAAAAGTTTCTAACTTTTACAGCTATTCATATCAAAAGTTATTTTTAAATAAAAGTGAATTAATTAACTTAAAAGAAGAAAATAGTAATCTTAAAAACGAGATACAAAATTATAAAAATATTATTTTAGAAAAAAATATTACAGATGCTGAATTATCCTACGGAGTAATAGATACTGTAAAAGCAAATAAAATAAATCTTTCTATTTTTAACAAAGATATAATTTATTCAGAAATACTTTTAAATAAGGGACTTGCTGACGGTGTGGAGATCAGTAATAAAGTTTATATAACCAGACTAAGGCCCGTAGGAGTAATAACTGAATCAAATGAAAATTCCTCAAAATTAAAATTATATTCTGATAATAATTTTGAAAGTGAATTCATTTTAAAATCGAAACTGATCAAAACAGAAAATACTATGGAAAAAAATAGCACTAATACTGTCAGTAATGAAGTCATTGCTGATAATCTAAATAGCAGCTCTACAGGCGTGAGTGTGGTTAACTATGACAGGTTAAAAGATTATCTTTTTACAGGTACAGGTGATGGGTCTTATGGTATAAAAATAAAAATCCCTTTTAATTTAACTGTAAAATTATTAGATCCAGTGTACACAAAAGACGACACCGTAAATCCTGTCGGCGAGGTTGTTAGTATAGAAGAGATTATCTCTCAAAAAGAAAAAGAGGTATATGTAAAAACTTACTATAATTCATCTATTAATTCTAGTTTTTATATTACAAAATAGTCATGAAAAATACTATATTTTTATTAAAAATAAGTGTATTTATAATTACAGTAACTCTTATTTTGTCTGATATTATTTATTCTAATTATTATCCGATTTATAGTATAATAATATTAAGTTTATTATTAATGTATTATGTTATTTCTCCCAAAATTAGGTAAAAGTAAAAACGAAATAGAGCCAGAAGATATATTTCTAGATTCTAGTAATTTGTCTAATTTAGATGATGACAGTTTTGAAGGTAGATTTGAGAAAAATATTAGTCATAAAAGTTTTTATTTCTTTGCTATTATTTCTATTCTTATTTCTATTTTTTTTATTTATACTTTATTCAAGCATCAAGTTATAAATCATAAATATTGGGATAATCTGGCCTCTAATAATTATATAAAAAAGAATCTCATCTTTGCAAATAGAGGGGTTATACTGGGAAGAAATGGCGAAGTCCTGGCCTGGAACGAGGATGCAACCAGTACTGAAAATAAATTATTTATCCCTAAAAGATTTTATGTTACGGGCGCCGGGCTGTCCTCTACTCTTGGCTACTTATCTTATCCTAAAAAAGATGCTAAGGGGGTATTTTGGCAAAGTGACTATAAGGGAGATTCTGGTATTGAAAAAGAGTATGATAATACTCTTTCTGGTACTTCAGGTGAAAGTATATCCGAAATATCTGTTAATGGAAAAGTGGCTAAAGATAATGTGATAAGTGCGCCAGTACCTGGAATTAATTTAGAGACCAGTCTTGATATTAATATACAAAAAGCCTTTTATAAAAACCTAAAAGAAGTGGTGGACAGTCAAGGATTTTCTGGAGGAGCAGGAGTCATGATGGATGTAAATAGTGGTGCCGTCATATCACTCGTCTCTTATCCTGATTTTGATAATAATATATTTGCAAACGCTGAATCAAAAGAAGAGAAAGAAATAAAATCAAAGTATCTACTAGACAAGAAAACTCCGATGCTTAACAGGGCAGCGTCAGGGATGTATGTTCCAGGATCAGTTGTAAAGCCTTTTATGGCTTATGCCGCATTAAAAGAGGGCGTAATAGACGAGTACAAAAATATATTTTCTAGTGGACAATTAGTAATTAAAAATAAATATGATGGACCAGATACAATTTTTCGTGACTGGAAAGCTCATGGTTATGTTGATGTCAGGCACGCGATAGCCGTTTCAAGTGATGAATATTTTTATCAAGTTGGTGGCGGTTACCTAGATCAGCCGGGACTCGGCATTACTCGTATAGAAAAGTATATGAAGTATTTTGGATTTGCATCGTCAACAGGTATTGATCTGCCTCAAGAAAAAAGTGGCATAGTACCAAGTGTAGAATGGAAAAAGAAAAATTTCGAAGATGGGGACTGGTTGCTTGGTAACACTTATCACACCTCAATTGGTCAGTATGGATTTCAGACAACCCCGCTCGAACTCGCTCGTAATATAGCTGCAATAGCTAATGGTGGCAAGATGATAATACCAAAAATAGCCAGTACTACAGAAAATCAAAAATTAAATATTGAAAATATTACAGACCTTGGACTTGATAAAAGTATATTAAAAATAATACGCGAAGGCATGGAGTTGTCAGCGAGCGATATTGGTACCGCGCATTATTTTAATGATTTACCATTTAAAGTAGCAGCAAAAACAGGTACCGCTCAGCTAGGATTTAAAAATGAAAGAGTGAACTCGTGGAGTAGTGGCTACTTTCCAGCTGAAAATCCAAAATATGTTTTCGTTTTTATGATGGAAGGAGGACCAAGTACAAACAAAGTAGGGGCTAGCAAGATGATGAGAAAAGTCTTCACCGAGATGCTCGAAACATCACCCCAAACTTTTAAGTTTTAGTCAATAGTGATAACAATTACAAAAGATGGTATAATATTAACAATAAATATATGGAAGAAAAAGAATACATTACTTTAGAAAAAAAAGTTCAATTAGAAGCAGAACTAAAAGAATTAGTTGAGATTAAGCGTCCAGAAATAGCACAAGCTTTAGAGTATGCAAAGTCTCTTGGTGACCTGTCTGAAAATGCAGAATATCATCAGTCGCGTGAGGATCAGGGGCACCTCGAAGATAGAATAAAAGAAGTCGAGTATATATTACGTAACGCAGAGATTGCCGAGCGTCATCATGCTGATATTGTTGAGCTGGGGGCTACTATTTCTGTTAAAAAGAAAGGAGACAAAGAAGTAAAAAAGTTTTTTATAGTGGGTAGCGAGGAAGCTGATATAGAGGCAGGTAAAATCTCAAATGAATCACCACTTGGAAAAGCTCTTATGGGTAAAAAAAGTAAAGACGAAGCAATTTTCACTAATCCAAAAGGAGATAGTATTACTTATATAATCGTGTCTATTGATTAATTAATTGTCAAATCAATTAAGGGTTTCTAATTAACATACATATAAAAATATTGCTAAAATTTTAGCAATATTTTTGTTATAATTAGATTATATATGCGTTAATAAAAATTTTAACGCCACTAAAATATGCCACCAAAATTATCCCAGATAAACGAAGCTTCAGAAAAATTTTTAAAAACCATAGATGCTAATAACTTTTTTTCAGGGTTAGAACCCAAGATCTACACAAAGCAATATGTAGAAGATTTCGAACTTAATAAGTTAAAAGAAAGAACTACCAACTTTGCTTTTGGTAATCTTTCTGCTAGAACATATAGTGACCCTTTTTATAAATTATTAGAAGTCTTTCCAGCCTATTTTTCTGAAATGTTCGGTGATTCTGTCTCTGGATTGGATATACAAAAAGCAGATACCTTTTTAGATGTGCAAAGAGGTGTTGATTTTATGATTTCTCTCGACAACTTTTCTGCGACCCTTGGAATAGATGTGACTGGTAATCCAACTAAAAATATGGCAAAAATATCTTTTAAGCCAGAAGAGTTTCTTTTTGATTATGGAGAAGTGTTAAATCAAATTAGTGTTAATAAATTAGATACGAATTCCGGAGGTAAA
>JAYTMX010000055.1:0-3736 GCA_043728155.1 bacterium | reverse complement strand
AGAATATTCTATATAACTTTGATTAAAAACTTTTCCCCATTTTACTATTTTAAATATTCCAAAAATAATAACCAAAACCATACTTCCCCAAAGTAATTTGATAAGCAATTTTTTTACAGTAATTTTAAAATTTTCAAAATCAAATAACTCTAATTTATTTCCTTTACTATTTTCTACTATTTTTTCAAACCTTTTATTCTCTCTTTTTACTTTTTCAAAATTCTCAGTTTTCATGGTATAATTACAATATAATATATAGTATATAATAACATGAAATTAAAGATTTATAACACTCTAAATAGACAAATAGAAGATTTCGCACCAATAGATGAAGAAAATATTAAGATATATTCTTGTGGACCAACTGTTTATCACTATGCTCATCTTGGTAATATGAGATCTTATGTTTTTGCTGATATTTTAAATAATACCCTTTCAGCTATTTATCCAGAAACATCTATCAGTCATGTTATAAATATTACTGACGTAGGACATCTTGTGGGTGATGGTAATAATGGCCAAGATAAGTTAGAAAAAGGAGCGCAAAGAGAAAATAAAAGTGTATACGAGATAGCCAAATATTATACAGAAGCTTTTGTAAAAGATATAAATGATCTAAATATCGGAGATAACGAATATATAAAATCAAAAGTGAATGGTGGTGAGGTTTACAGTGTAGAAAATTACAAAAAAGAAAAAGTAATCAGTGATAAGTTTACTTTTGTACGTGCCACTGATTATATTGATGAGCAGATAGCTTTGATTAAAAAGTTAGAAGACAAGGGATATACTTATACAACTAGTGATGGCATTTATTTTGATACCTCAAAATATACTGATTATGCAAAGTTCGCAAAGTTAAATGTAGAAGGTATGGAAAAAGGAATAAGAGTTGAAGACGATAGAGATGAGAAGAAAAATAAAACAGACTTTGCTTTATGGAAATTCTCACCATCTGCAGATTCTGGTGAGACAAGGCAAATGGAATGGCATTCACCTTGGGGAATTGGTTTTCCAGGCTGGCATATCGAGTGTTCTGCCATGAGTGAGGCGGTGCTTGGTAAGCATTTTGACATACATACCGGTGGCATCGATCACATTCCAGTACATCATACAAATGAAATAGCCCAAAGTGTCTGCGCTCACAGCGGAGAAAATACAGAAAATAAATTTGTGAATTATTGGATGCATAATAACTTTTTAAATGATGTCAGCGGTAAGATGAGTAAAAGTAACGAGGACTTTTTAAGACTGAAAACTTTAACTGATAAGGATTATGACCCATCAGCTTATAGATATTTATTACTTACAACTAATTACAGAAAAGAGTTAGAATTTTCTTATGAGTCACTCGATGCTGCGAGCAATGCATTAAAGAAGTTACAAAAATATATGCACGAGGCTGCAAAAAATACTGATAACATAATCGATGCTACAAAGTATAGGATTAACGAGGATTGGTATAGTAAATTTTTAGAAGCAATGTGTGATGACCTTAATACCAGCAAAGCACTTGCTGTAGTCTGGGAGTTAATTAGTAAAGAGAAAAATGAGAACAAAACAGAAGACAAAAATCATCCAGTAGGTAATTTTGCTAAATTAAAATCACTACACGTCTACTCTACTATACTAAAGATGAACAAAGTATTAGGCTTAGATTTATCTTTTTCAAAAGAGGTAAATGACCTGAATTATGAAGATCAAGAGATAGTCGATGATTTGTTTGCTAAAAGAAAAGCTGCGCGTCTTATAAAAGATTATACGACTAGTGACACCCTCCGAGAACAAATCAAAGCCTTTGGTGTAGAGGTAATAGATTAAGAAATAATATTAAAATAAAAAACGACATGTATGTCGTTTTTTTTATTTACTTTATCTACTTTTATTTAGCTTACTTACTTAACTTCAAAACTTTCTTCAGATACTTTCCAGTATGTGAATTTTTATTATTAGCTACATCTTCTGGTGTACCGTGGGCAACTATATTACCACCACCAACTCCACCTTCTGGACCGATATCAATAATATAGTCTGCATTTTTGACTATGTCCAAGTTATGCTCGATGAGCACCACAGTATTTCCTTTATCTACTAATTTATTTAAAATCTCTATTAACTTAGCGATGTCATCATAATGAAGTCCAATAGACGGCTCGTCTAGTAGGTATATAGTTTTCTCAACATGCGTCCTGTAAAGCTCTGAAGATATTTTTACACGCTGAGCCTCACCACCTGAAAGTGTGGTGGCACTCTGCCCTAATTTTAAATATCCGAGACCTACATCATTCATACTTTTTATTCTGTCATGTATCGCTGGTATGTCTTCAAAAAATGTTAATGCTTCCTCAACTGTTAGCTCAAGAACATCGTAAATATTTTTACCTTTCCACTTTACTTCGAGTGTCTCTTTCATGAATCTCTTACCACTACACACATCACATGTTACGTACACAGTCGGTAAAAAATGCATCTCAACTGCAAGTTGCCCATTACCATCACACGCCTCGCAGCGACCACCAGGTACATTAAAAGAGAATCGTCCAGCCTTCCAACCGCGAAGACGAGCCTCCTCCGTCTCACAAAAGATATCTCTAATATGACCCCAAGCACCAGTGTATGTCGCTGGGTTACTGCGTGGCGTCCTGCCGATAGCACTTTGATCTATTAGCACCAATCTCGATACATATTCTGAACCAGTAAAGCTTTCACAATTATATATTTTTGCACTTCTTTGTTTTCGTTCTAATCTTGCTTCTAAGTTCCTATTTAATATCTCATACATTAGCGTAGACTTTCCTGACCCTGACACACCAGTAATTACTGTCATCACTTTTAATGGTACTTTTACATCCATATTTTTAATATTAAATGCATTCGCACCTTTTACTACTATCTCTCCTAACTTCTCCCTTCTATTTTTATTATAAGGTATTACTGCTTCACCTCGGAGATACGCCAGTGTACGCGATCCTGATTTATTAGTTTTTGCTCCTATAAGTTCCTCTAAGTAATCAGCAACTATCACCTCACCACCGTGAACGCCTGCTTTGGGCCCAATGTCTATTAGGTAATCACTAGCAAAAATAGTATCCTCGTCATGTTCAACCACGATAATCGTATTACCCATATCGCGTAACTCGATGAGTGTTTTAATTAACCTGTCATTATCCCTTTGATGCAATCCAATAGTCGGCTCATCTAAAACGTAGAGTGCACCGACAAGTTTCGATCCCAGTTGTGATGCAAGCCTAATACGCTGCGCCTCACCACCACTAAGAGTGTCTGCTTTACGATTAAGCTGAAGATAATCAAGTCCAACGTTAAGCATAAATACAAGTCTACTTTGTATCTCAGCGATGACTACTTTTGCTATCTCAGTTTCTTTTTTATCAAGAGGTAAATCTTTAAAATAGTCCACAGCGTCCTTAATACTAAAATTAGTAATGTCTACTATGTTAACTTTATTAGTATCATCTAAAAATACATTGAGCGCCTCTTTTCTTAATCTTTTACCATCACAATCATCACATGGATCAAGTGCGCCGATATACTTAACACCGAGTCCATTACAAGTTACGCACGCACCGTACGGCGAATTAAATGAGAAGAGGCGAGGCTCAATCTCAGGAAAAGAAAATCCACAATTAGCGCAGGCGAACTTACTACTCATAATATTTTTCTCGCCAAGGACATCAAATTCTACTAGCCCATCACTTTCAGTTATGGCACGCTCGAC
>JAYTMX010000054.1:0-9221 GCA_043728155.1 bacterium | reverse complement strand
GAGCTAGGGGCCCTAATAATAATTACTTATTTCTAAGTAAAAATATTATAGCATTATTATACTACTTTTACAACTAATTTATACTTTTTTGTATTAACTATCACCTCGGCCTCATACACACCAAGAGTTGACACTTCTGGCATAGTGATCTGCTTTTCTGATATAGAAATTTTTTCTTTTTCAAATATCATATCTATGATTTCTAATTTAGAAAGTTTTGCATACAAGTGTCCCTTTGCATCTACTTTTTTAGCAAAAGTAAAGTCAGCTTTTTCTAATCTTTTAAATATCTCTATATTTTTATCTAGCTCACTTTCTTTTTTAGCTTTTCTCTCCTCTTCTTTTTTAGCTATAACTTTTGCATCGCCAGATGTTGCTATTTTGGCTAGTCCCTTATTAACAAAAGCATTAAGTCCATATGCGTCAGCCACCTCGATTATCTGACCTTTATTTCCGACTCTTGGTACGTCTTTTAAAAGTAATATTTTCATACTAGACAGTATAGCAAACTATTTCTTTAATATCAATTTTAATATATCATTCATCTCACTTTCGGCAGTAGTGCTCGCATTTCTAGTGAGCTCCACATCTGGTACTATTTTATTTTCAGTAATACTTTTACCACTTGGTGTGTACCAGTTAGCAACGGTTACTTTTAATGCTCCTGCTGTTTTTAGATTAATGAACTCCTGGACACTTCCCTTGCCATAACTTTTTTGACCGTAAACTTTGGCTACTCCTTGATCTTGTAATGCTCCAGCTAATATTTCGCTCGCACTCGCTGAGCCACCGTCAACTACTAAGTATAATTTTAATTTTTCATTAAAGGCCTTGAATGCTTTTGCTCTATGTTCTACATTGCCATAAGTAGAATTACCTTTTTCACTAACCACCATCTTACCTTCATCTAAAAAGAATGATGCGATATTAACTGCAGCCTCAAGATATCCTCCTGGATTACCACGCAGATCAATCACCATCTTATCTAAGTTGGTTTTTGTAAATTCTACCAATGCAGTTCTGAAAAGTTCTGGTGATTCTGCAGAAAAGTTATAAAGATGTATTATAAATATTCCATTTTTTGTCTCGGTATCTAGTGTTGGGATTTTTATTATGTCACGCTTTACTTCAAATTCTTTTTGCACTTTTTCACTTGGTCTAAATACTTTTATCTTAACTATTGTCCCCACTTCACCACGTATAAAAGACACTGCCTGCTCAGTACTCATTCCAGTTACATCTTTTCCGTCTATACTGATTATTATGTCACCTGTTTTAATGCCAGCTTTTTGCGATGGACTATCTTTTAACGGGGCTATGACGTTAATATATCCATCACGCTCGCCTACCTCCATACCGACTCCACCAAAACTACCTTTTACATTTTCCTCAAAAGTCTTAGCAGCTACTGGGGGAAAGTACACAGTGTAAGGGTCCTTAAAAGAAGCAACATAGCCAGAAACAATACTTTGCTCTACCTCTTTGGCTGTTGGCGCTGTATAAGTTGCTTTCCAGCTTACGAACTTACTACTTAGGTCTCCCCTTACTTCATTTAAAATATCTAATTTATTAAAATCTAAACCTTTGATGTCGGTCAAGTTTTTATCTTCGAACTTAACTTCGGAATTAGGCTCACTCGCAAAAACTTTTTTAAGACTAGTTACGTCTAGAATATTTTTGTCACCCATAAAATATCCTAGACCCAGTCCAATTAAAATAAAAAAGCTTATTTGTAAAAAATTGATTTTGATATTTTTCATAACTTATATTAAATATATTATACATTAAAAACAAAAATTAAAAAGTCAGAAGATTGGGAATCTACTTGATAAGTGGAAAATTAAATCTGCATCTATAAAAAAGTGCTATAATTAAAAGTAAGAATAATATTAATAATATGATAACTAGACATAATAAGAAAAATATAACCTGGGTCAGCATCGTAAATCCAACAGAGGAGGAGGTAAAGAAAATAAAAGAAGAATTCCTACTACATAATTATGTAGCTAATGATATATTAACCCCTACAATTAGGCCAACCTGTATGGAGTATGAAAATTATGCCTATATAGTTCAGCATTTTCCTAGAATGTCTACTGTAAAGGATGCAAAAAGGAGGCATGAGATAGACTTTATACTTGGTGATCACTGGATAATAACTATCAGCTATGACGACGTGTCTAATCTAACTGACATAGAAAAGATTATCGACAGTATTACTAATGAAGAAAAACATAATTTTTCTGATGTTGGATTTATATATTTAGAGATAATAAGTGATTTGTATAAAAAGTGTAACAATAGACTAGACACAATAGACAAGGAGCTAGATGACATTGAAGCCAGAATATACAGCGGAAAAGAAAAACAAATGGTGAGGAGAATATCAGTAGAGATGAGAAAATTAATTGATTTTGAACATGCACTAACTATGCATGACACTATATTATCTACTCTTAAGAGTTTTGGTTCTAAAAAATATGACGCTAACTTTACTCGCTATTTTAACTTTGTAGAATCTGAATTACATGAGATAAAAAGTCGTATAGAATTCTTAAAAGATGCTGTCGAACAATTTCAAACTACCAATGATTCACTATTGCAGCACAAAACAGCAGATGCTATGAAGACACTCACTATGATGAGTTTTGTTATATTCCCACTGTCACTAATCGCTGGAATATTTGGAATGAACACAACACATATGCCAATAGTCGGTAGTGATCTTGATTTTTATAAGATAATACTTTTAATGAGTTTTATTGGTATTATATTCTTTGTATTTTTTAGAGTTAAAAAGTGGATTTAGAGAGTTAATTTTTACTAGCTTTTATATTTAAAATAAATCTTTTTTACTTCTTGAATTAATTTTTTTATATCTTTTTTATTTGTATCTCGTCCCATTGTTATTCGTATGTTCTCGTTACTTTCTTTTTCGCTCGCTCCCATGGCACGTAACACGTACGACCCCTCACCTGTCTCGTTACTGGCGCAAGCCGACTTGTGAGACACATCAAAACCTACATAATCAAGCCTAATCACAAGCTCGTCACTAAGCATGCCTGGCAGTCCTATATTTATATTATTAGGTAGTGATTCTAAATTAAAATAATTAATTTTTGTAGCGGCAGCTTCGCTGCCGCTTGTACTATTTTTTATATCTACAATTTTATTTGTATTATTTTTCTCGGTATATATTTTAACTTCTGGAATATTTAATTTTATATTTTCAAAAAAGTAATTTTGTAATTCTAATAATCTAACTATCTCACTGTCTCTTTTTTCTTTTGAGCTCTGCACAGCTTTTGCTTGCCCTACTATTTTTTGTACATCTTCTGTTCCAGATCTAAGTCCCCCCTCTTGCCCACCGCCTAAAATAATTGAGGATAATTTTATATTTTTATCTTTATATAGTATACCAATACCTTTTGGACCGTATATTTTTGAACCATTCATGCTTAGCATATCACATCTTAATTTCTTTATATCCATATCCAAATAATTACCGGCCTGCATGGCGTCTATGTGAAAAGCTATACTACCTATTTTCTTATCATTTAAATTATTTTCTCTTTCGCCGCGAGCTTTGCTCGCGGCTCTATTGTACTCGTCTATAATCCTACCTATTTCTTTTACTGGCTGCATACGGCCCGTCTCATTGTTAGCGTACATTACACTCACTAGTATAATATTACTTTTATTTTCTGGTCCAGATTCTTTTAATATTTCTCTTAAATCATTTTCTCTGACTCTACCTGTCTCGTCAGCTTTTAAAAATATTATTTCTATTATACCCATATCACGCAGGTGATGCAGTGATTCAATCACTGCCGAATGTTCTACGTTTGTAGTGATTACTTTTGGTATTATGTCTTCGTTTTTTTTGTTATTTAAAATATAATTTTTAATATAACCAAGCAAAGCCAGGTTAACACTTTCTGTACCACTACCAGTAAAAATAATCTCGTCACTTCTACAGTTTAAGACATTAGAAATCATCTTTCTACTAACTTCAATTTTATTTTTTGCTTCCACTCCTCGCCTATATATTCCAGAGGGATTCGCATACAAGTTCTCCACCTCTTGCATAGCTAAAATAACCTCACAATCGATCGGTGTCGCCCCTCCATTATCTAAATATATATTATTAGAAGTGCTTATTTTGTTTATCGTAAAAATACTTTTCCAAAACTTGTTCATAAAAACATTTTACCATAAATATTAAATTTTTAATATGTTAGTACGAAAACAAAAACAAGTATTTATACTATCTTATTTTCTAAAAATATGTTATAATATTATAAATTTTAAATATGTCAAAGAACCCAAAAGAAAGTACAATTAGTAAGCAAGTTAAGCAACCCGTAGTTGCGATAGTTGGTCATGTCGACCATGGAAAATCAAGTATATTAGACTACATACACAAAACTAACGTAGTAGACGGTGAGGCTGGAGGCATCACACAAAAAATCTCAGCCTATGTTGCGACTCATGCTGGTAAAAATATTACCTTCTTAGATACGCCAGGTCATGAATCTTTTCAAAACATGCGTGAACGCGGAGTCGAGATTGCTGACATAGCAGTGCTAATAGTTAGCGCTGAGGACGGTGTTAAGGAGCAGACAATGCAAGCATATGAGACAGTTGTAAAAATGGGTATCCCATTTATAGTAGCTATAAACAAAATAGACAAAGCAAGCGCTGATATAGAACGCACTAAAAATAACTTAGTAGAAAAAGGAATATACTTAGAAGGTATGGGAGGTGACGTGCCATTTGTATGTATCTCGGCAAAAGTTGGTACTGGCATGAATGAGTTACTTGATAATCTTGTGCTACTTTCTGAGATGAGTGAGTTAACTTATGACTCATCAGTTGATGCAACAGGTAGAATACTAGAAAGCTTTGTAGACGCCAAGCGTGGTATCTCAGCCACTCTTGTACTGCGTGACGGAGTACTGCCAAGCGCCGGATCAATACTTGCTGGGACTTCTATCTCACCAATTAGAATCATCGAAGATTTTAATGGTAAGACTATCAAAAATCCCAAAGCTGGAGACCCTGTAAAAGTAACAGGATTCGATACTATTCCAAAAGCTGGCTCAATCTTTATCTCAAGCACTGACAAAAAAGAAATAGAAAAAATAAGAGAAGAAGAACTAAATAACCAAAAGAAAATAGTCTTAGATCCAAGACTGTATAGAAATGCAAAAGTTGTAATACCAGTAATAGTAAAATCTAGCTCACTTGGTGCCCTCGAAGCAGTAAAGTATGAAATGAAGAAATTAGAAACAACAGATATAAAAATAAAAATTATAGCTGAAGGAGTTGGTAATATATCAGAAGGAGACATAATGATAGCAAGTGGTGACGATAATGTCAGCATACTAGGATTCGACGTAAGTCTGGAAAGCAAAGCCAGGGATCAGGCAGATAGATTTAAAATAAAACCTGAGACTTTTGATATTATATATAAATTATCCGAAAGATTTGCTGAGATAGTTAATGAAAAAACTCCATATGAAGAAATAGAAAAAATTATTGGCAAATTAAAAGTGCTTAAAACTTTTTCTACAAATAAAGAAATAAGAGTTGTGGGAGGAAAAGTAACCGAAGGATCGGTGCGTGACGGAGTTAATATTAAAATCATAAGACGTGAATATGAAATAGGAAAAGGTAAAGTGGTAGGATTACAACAGATGAAAATGAAATCAAAAGAAGTATTCGAAGGCAATGAGTGTGGTATCGAAATAGATACAAAGCATGAGATAATCGCCGGAGATATATTAACTGTAGTCGAGATAGAAAAAAGAAAATTAGCTTAACATTCAATATATAATATTAAATATATGCAACCAAAAACCCAAAGACAATTAAAGGTAAACGAGGAGCTGAAAAAAGTGGCCCAAGACTTTTTTCAGCGTAATAGTAGTGGCAGCTCGATGATAACTGTAACTGCTGCTGATGTAAGTAAAGACCTTAAAAAGGCTAATATTTATATAACAGTATTACCTCAGGACAAAGAGCTGTCAGCGCTCGACTTTGCAAAGCGTATGCGTACTGACATGCGTAGCGATATAAAAAAGAGATTACCGATCAAGTCTATTCCATTTGTTGAGATAGAAATAGACGAAGGAGAAAAGACAAGACAACGCATAGAGTCAGTACTACTTAAAGATAGATTAGATAGGCCAAGCAAGAGTACAGAAGATGAGATAGAATACTTATAATAAAAAATAAAATAACTAATTTTTCAAAGACCTGACCCCCGTCTAAAAAAATTAGTTATATTATTTTTTATATCATACTTCCACTTTTTCTTGATTTATTTTTTTAGGGTAAGATCTCTGTCTGGTGCTACTCCATAATAACTAACAATAAAGTCTACCAACTTAAAGAATGGATCTGTTAAAGTTTTCGAAGCATAATCTACATCTTTAGGATTAACTTGATATAGGAATATTATATACTCTGGATTATAAGCTGGAAAGTAACCAAAGAAGCTGTGTAAATATCTATCTTTATAATAACCACCATTTGGTATTGGTATCTGCGCTGTACCTGTTTTTGCGGCTACTGAGTACTTATCCATTTTGTATTTACCATTAGCTAACGCCGTATCTACAACGTGTACTAACATCCTTGTAACTTCTTCGCTACTCTTAGCTGTTATTATTTGCTCACCTTCATCGGCTTGTATACTTTTAGTTAAGCCATTTTTGTAATCTACCTTACTAACAACGTATGGGTTAATTAATTTACCACCATTACCGAGCGCTGCGAGTGCTCTAATAGTCTGAATAGGTGTAATAGCTATACCTTGTCCGAATCCAGCCGTCGCTGAATCAACAAATACTTTACTGTCTAGATTTTTAGTCAATCCTGATAATTCATTAGGTAAGTCAATACCTGATTCTTTTCCAATACCGAACTTTTTAAAATAATTCTGAAAAGTTTCTGTACCCATTTTTTCTACTAAAAATACTATACCTATATTAAGTGACTTGTCTAAAATAAGTGAGACATTAACCCAGCCACGCGCCACCTTGTCATAATTACTAACTGTTCTGCCGTTAAGTTCACGACTACCCACATCATTGTAAAATGTGTCTGGAGTGACAGCTCCTGAGTCAAGTGCTGCTGCCATTGTAATTGGTTTTATAATACTACCAACTTCGTACACTCCATTAATCAAATCATTTTTATAAAGAGACGCGTCAGTAACTAAACTAAATTTATTAGGATCATAGGTCGGTAATTCCTCCATGGCGATTATCCTGCCATCTCTTGGGTCCATTATTATGCCACCTATTTTGTCACTACTCCACTTCTCTTTTGTGTCTTTTAAAATATCATATAGATACTTTTGTGCCTCTACATCTATTGTTAGGGTTATATCCCCTTCTGAGTATGGCTTGTCAGATGTTATCTCACCCTTAATATCTCCAAATATCTCAGCAAAAAAGTTAGTGTATAATTTATCAGAATCACGCCCAAGCACATCATCATAATACTTTTCTATACCGTATCTACCCACCCTAGTGTTCTCAGCATATGCTACAAAGCCTAATACTTTTGCGCCAATTTCAGCTAATGGATAGAATCTATTCCTAATGACATACTCTTTTTCATTTTTAATTTTTTTATCATCTCTTACTCCGGCTACGAGCACATCGGTAGAATTATTTTTAGTAAAAAATATCTTACCCCTATTAAAATTATCTTCTAGATTTTTAACATACTGAGCATTAGCCGCAAGTACGTAATCTTCATGCTTGAATATTTGTATATTAGCTAATTGAAA
Source organism: bacterium (assembly GCA_043728155.1). GTDB lineage: Bacteria > Patescibacteriota > Minisyncoccia > Phycocordibacterales > UBA5272 > JAUPVO01. Next base: position 1,417 of record JAYTMX010000054.1, on the reverse strand, counting down.
AAAGGTGATCAAAAAGAAAGCTGAGAATACAAATATAGTAAAGTAAATCTTACGCTTAATTATTATCTGGTTCATAGTTAATTGAGAACATAGTTAAAGTATCTTTTCTTACTATAAAGTTAGAATTATCAATTTTAGTTAAGCCGACTTTTTCTGCATCTGATATTTTTAATGAATACTTCAAAGTGTTAGCGTCTGATTCTAAGCTTGATAATTCTTGTGATTTTTTATCTAAACTGAGGTTAGTCTTTTTGAAATCAATGAGCGCAAAGACTGTTGAGATATTAATGTATATATAAAATAATACTGAAAAGGTAAGTACAAAAAATGAAGCCTTGAGTAAACTAGGGGCAAAAGTTTTTTTATTTATTAAAATTTGATTATTTGTTTTTCTCATATATTCTGAGTTTTGCACTCCTTGATCTCACATTTTCTTTTACTTCCTCTCTTGCTGCTATGATTGCTTTTTTATTTACTTGCTTAAATCCTAGGTCTCTTGCGGTGTGCTTTACTATTCTGTCTTCTGTACTGTGAAAAGTTAAGACAACTAATCTTCCTGTTTCTTCTTTTAATAATTCAAAGCTTGAATTTAAAAGTTTTACTATTGCCCCTATCTCGTCATTAACTGCCATACGTAATGCTTGAAAAGTTCTTGTCGCTGGGTTAGTTTTTAATTTATGATAAGCAAATGGAGTTGAGCTCTTTATTATTTCTATTAATTCAAAAGTAGTATTAATAGTTTTTAATTTCCTGGCATCAATTATGCCTTTGGCTATGCGCCTAGAATATCTTTCATCTGCAAAGTTAAATAATATATTAGCAATACTTTCTTCTCCCCAAAAGTTAACTATGTCCCTTGCGGTCGTATCATCTTCTGTAATTCCACTTTCTGTTTTAAAAGTCATAAGTAGTGGCTCATCACGCATAAAAGAAAAGCCGCGTCCTGATATATCTAACTCTTGAGAAGATAGTCCAAAGTCAGCAAAGATTTTGTCTACTTTCTCTATATCGAGATCTTTTAAAATATTTTCTAAATTAGAAAAATTATCATTAACATAAAATATACTTGGTCTATATTCTGATAAAATATTTAGATTATCTAATTCTTGGTTTATATTTTTTTCTGCCTCTTTAAGCGCTTCTAAGTCTAAATCTATACATACCAGTATCCCATCTTTACCTAATAACTTTATAAACTCCTTTGCATGTCCACCCCTATTTACTGTGCAGTCTACCAATATGTCACTAGGCTTAATATCTAGCCCATCTATACATTCAGTTAGCATGATTGGTATATGTTTCCCAGCCTCATTCTTATCTTTCTTTTTTGTCTCTAATTCTTTTTCTAATTTCATATAATTTGATTAGACTAATTTGGACATTCTAGAAGCGATATCATCTGCATTTTTATTTACAC
>JAYTMX010000053.1:0-27116 GCA_043728155.1 bacterium | reverse complement strand
GACTTTACAGCACAAGTTGGGGATGCAAGTGATAAGACAGAAAAGCGCCCAATGCTAACTAGAATGCAAATAGATGAAAACTTAAAAGATTATAAAAATCAATTAGGTAAAATTTTAGATCTTGAGAAAACAGAAATAGTTTATAATAATGACTGGCTAGGAAAATTAACTTTTGGAGAATTAACAAAGCTAGCTGAAGTTTTCACCGTACAGCAAATGCTGGCACGCAGAAACTTTAAAGATAGATATGAGAACGAAGTTGAGATATCACTGCGTGAATTTTTGTATCCGATAATGCAGGGTTATGACAGTGTCGCGGTTAAGGCTGACGTTGAGCTTGGTGGTTTTGATCAATTATTTAACTTAAAAGCAGGGCGTGACATACAGAATTATTACGGTATGAAAAAGCAAAATATATTATTAGGTGAGATGCTAGAGGGGACAGACGGTAGGAAAATGAGTACAAGCTGGGGTAATATGATAACAATTGTAGATGAGCCAAATGATATGTTTCAAAAGCTAATGAGCGTAAAAGATGAGTTAATTGCCAAGTATTTTAAATTATGTACTGATAGAGAGTTAGAAGAGATAGAGGGATACAAAAAAAGAATAGAAGATGGTGAGAATCCAAGAGATATAAAAATCATATTAGCTACCGACATTGTAACTCTGTACCATAATGAAAAATTAGCAGCTCAGGCAAAGCAAAACTTTATAGAAGTATTTCAAAATGGTGGAGTGCCAGATGACATTGGTGAAGTTATTGGTGACGAGACTAGTCTTGTAGCAGATCTTATTTTAAAAGCAGGACTAGTAACTAGTAAGGCTGAGTGGAAAAGATTAGTAGAACAAAATGGAGTTAGCGTTGATGAGGCTGTGATCACAGATTACAAAATATTAGCTCGTAATGGAATATATAAAATAGGCAAGAAAAAGTTTATAAGGGTTAGAGTGTAGGATGGTTTTTTAAAAATAAGTAAATAGTATATTTTGGAGAGACCTGACTACCGTCCGAGAAAATATACTATTTACTTATTTTTTATTTTTGGCAAAAGTCGCAAAAAATAGTTGATCGTCCTGATATAATTATTTTCTCTAAATTATTTTTACAAATAGGGCAGGGTGTATTATGTTTGCCGTATACTTTATGATTATTAGCATATTTACCGCTTTCTCCGTTTACCATTTTGTAATCCGAGACAGATGAGCCACCAAGCTGTATTGCTTTTTTTAGTATTAACTTTATATTATTATAAATATTTTCTAATTCTAACTTATTTAAAGTTTTGCAGTTTCTGTCCGGTATTACTTTACTCGCAAAGCATACTTCATCGCAATATATATTACCGCATCCAACTACAACTGACTGTTCTAGTAGGGTAGACTTGATACTTTTATTTTTCTTAATTATATTTTCTGTAAAATATTTTAAAGTAAATTCTTTTTGAAAAGGTTCTAGTCCTATTTTTTGGAAGTGGCCGAAAGCTTCGCTTTCGGCCAGGTTTTCATAATACAAAACATAACCGAATTTCCTCACATCATTATAGACCAAGGTCTCATTTTTTAAAGTGAAAATAATATGAGTATGCTTATTTATAACTCCATTTGATATTATCTGCCCAGTCATCTTTAGGTGTATTATTATGATACTTTCATCTTCAAAGTTAATAATAATATTCTTAGCTCTTCTTTTTATACTAATTATTTTTTTATTAATGACTTCAGTTTCGAACTCTTTACCTTTCTTTTTATCTTCAATTCTTTTGGTGCCATTACCAGATACTATTTTTAAGTTATTTATTTTAACTTTTAAAAATTCTTTACCAAGTAAAGCTTTTTCTAGCCCCATTCTCATCACTTCAACTTCAGGTAATTCCGGCATATTAATTTAAAACTTTCATGAGCTCCTCTTTTGCCACATTTGCATCAGACCATTTTTCTTTTTTACCATTTGCGCGCATGATGTATGGATCTGTCCCTTTGCCACTAATTATAACTATTGGTTTTTGTGGCATTATGTTCGCTGCTTTTATCATGTCTAGTGGCAGGGTATTGATATACTTATTGGCCTGACTTATTGCATAATTGATTGCCTCTCTTCTATCTTTTATTATTTTATATTTTTCTCCAAGTTCTCTTTTTGTATTTTCATTTTTAAGATTATTTACATTTTCTAAAACTCCAGACATGACGTCATTCATGATTTCTGACGGATTATCGTCATATGGATCCTCATCTGTCACAATCACTTCATTACAATATAAATAGGCTACAGAGCCTAATTTTAAGCGTTTTGAGACATCTCTGCCTCCTCCGCAGGAGCCTAGTACCCCTATGATATAATTATTTTGATAGGTTTTATATAATTTTTCGAGACTGTCTTCTGTATGCGCGTAGTCCACTATAACTTCGAATTTCTGTTTATCTTTACTCTCATTTTCCAGAGTAATGTGTTGTACTCTTCCTGGTATAACTTTTAAATTTAAGAATGCCTTGTCTATTACTTCTTCACTAATACCAATAGATAAAGCAAAAGTTTTTGCGGCTAGGGCATTTAGCTTATTAAAATCACCATCAACTGAAAGTTTTATATTTCTGCTTTCATCTTCTGTGTATTCTAATTTTCTATCGACATTAAAATCTAAAAATTCTTTTGCATACTTATCACCACCGTTAACTACTATTGTCCTTATTTTTTTGTTACTGGTTTCTACAGCTTTAGCTAGTCTTAATTTACAAGATTTGTAATTTTCAAATCCACCATGACTTTCAATATGTTCTGGACTTAGATTAGTAAAAAGTAATGTGTCTATATTAACACCAAGATGTCTGTAATTTTTTGCACCTTCACTTGTCATTTCGATGATTGCATATTTACATTTTGCATCAACTGCAGAGCGTAAAAACTTTTGCACAAAGAATCTTCCAGGCATTGTCATCTTGTACATATTTGGATGTGTCTTATCTCCTATTTTAAATCTTATTGTAGAGAGTAGGGCAGACTTATATATTCCCCCACCTTCTTTTTCTGCTTCTTCTAATATAGCATTCATGAATTCTGCCGTACTTGATTTTCCTTTGGTGCCGGTTATGGCTATTATGTGTATTTTTTTAGAAGGGAATCTGTAGATCAGTGTTCCAATCACAGCTAAGGTAAAGTGATATGCTGGCTGAAAGAATTTATATATTTGTTTTGGGATTAACTTTTGTATTATTCTTAGTATTTTTTCTAACATATTTTTTTAAAAAGATTGGTTTTTATTGATGGCTTATTTTTCTAATTATACTATAAATGCTATAATTATAAAAGAATAAAAATCTAGTTAAATACAAGTTAAAATTCATGGAAAAGATAAAAGCAAAGCTAACACATTTAAAATCAAGACCAATAGTTAAAGAGTTTTCTTGGTACGCTCTTTCTAACTTCACAGCTCAGGCCTTATCTTTTGTTAGTATACTTTTTGTATCTCGTTATTTGGGTCCAGTTAATTTAGGGCTTTATTCATTTGTGCAGAATTACTATATAACCATCTTTACTGTTCTTTCTGGATCAGATTTTTATTTTTCTTGGGCTCTCGCTCGCTCAGAAAATAGAGTTCTAGACATTAAGAGATTCATAGTATACAGGTTCCACATTGCGATTATATTAAGTGTATTCGGCTCACTCGCTGCCTTTCTTATTTTACCTACCGACGTCGCCATTATGTGTATGCTCATGCTTGCTCCGGCTTTCCTTAATTCATTTATAATACTTGCCTTCTTTGCTCTTGTGCAAAAAAAAGCAAAGTTAGTAGCGGGTATACAGATATTTTGTGCTTTGATAATGACACTCGTAAAGGTATTTTTGGTATTAATAAAAGCTCCTTTAATTTATTTTGTTCTCGTATCAGCATTTGATATGGCTATAATTAGTTTAGTTTATTTATTTATATATTCACTTAATAAAAAACTCATAAAAGAAATATTGAGTTCGCATACACCAAAAATTTCAGATACTTTTAGATTTATCTCTGACATCAGAATAAATATCTTGGTAATATTTTTATGGCAATTATTACTACGCGCTGATCAGCTCATACTTGCTAAAATTACTAATGCTTACAGTCTTGGTATTTACGCTGCAGCTGTTAAAGTAGCTGAGATCCCTAATGTCCTCGCCGGTATATTATATCTCACCATGATTAGCCGTATGGTCCCGCTAATAAAAGAAAACAGCAGCCATGCTCATCATAATTTGCGCCGAGTATTCTATTTTTACTTACTCATTGGTATTTTTATGTCTATCTCAGTTATCATTTTTGCACCGCTCGCTATTAATATTATTTACGGGGCTAAGTTTTTAGAGTCGATACAAGTTTTACAAGTATATGCCCTTTCTGTTCCAGGTATGTATCTTACTTACTTCTTCTTCTCTCTTTTTGGGGCCATAGATAAGTACAGGGTACAGGCCATAGTATTTTTTGTTTCAGTAGTTTTAAATATATTATTAGTACTAATATTAACACCAATTTATGGCCTTATCGGTGCCGCTAGTGCCACGGCCATAACTTATACATTAGCTGGAATTGGTTTTTATATATACTGGAGGAAAATAATTTAATTTATTAAAAATAAATAAAAATGTTATAATATTATCTATGTATATAGATAATCCTATTGAAAAACTATTCGGGACATATTTAAGAGAAGAGGCTTTTTATTTTAAGAAAGAGGTATTACCTTACGTTAAAAATAAAGATTTGAATATATTAGAAATAGGTTTTGGTTCTGGTAATTTTCTATCTTGGGCGCGTGATAAAAATTTTTATGTATGTGGTTGCGAGATAGATAAAAACTCTCTAAGATTTGCAAAAAAACAAGGTTTTAATATTTATGATTCTTTAAAAGAAGTAAGTGACGAAAGTTTTGAAATGATAATTGCCTTTGATTTATTAGAGCATATAGATAGAAAAGAGATAAATTACTTCTTACAAGAAATATCTAGACTACTAAAAAAAGGAGGAATTCTAATTGCACGTTTTCCAAATGGAGATTCTGCATTTAGTCTGGTTTTACAAAATGGCCATCAGTCACATCTGACTCATATAGGTAAAGGATTTATAAGCTCATCTTCAGAACAAGCAGGGCTCACTCTTTTAGAATACAGAACTCCAGCTGTTGTTATTATTCAAAAAAATATCATTTTAACGCTACTTAAGATAATAAAATTACTTTTTAGAACTCTAATAGAAAAAATATATTCCTTTATATTCTTTTCAGATTTTAGACACCCAAGCTCTGCAAATGCCATTGCAATAATTAAAAAGAAGTAAATGAATTTTTTCAAACCAAAACTATTATTGCTTTCGGCAGGACCAGTAGGGGATCATATAGCTTTGCTTGATTTAGCTCAGCGTTTTTACTTATCAGAAAAAATAGAAACAGTAATGATCATAAAAAATAATTACAATCTTTTGTCAGAACTCTCAAAAGGATATTCTCCGTATATTAAGTGTATTGATTTTAAAAAAGTTAGTGGAGTTTTTATAATTTTAAGATTTTTACTGACTAGTTTTTTTAGTACTCAGTATTTAGTTTATTTTTTTGCAATACCTTATAAAAAATATTTAGTTTTTCTAGGTAATTTTTTGCATATATTTTCTAGAATGAAGGTTATTTCTCTTGAATATAAAGGGCTTGAGGATTATATACCAAGAGGGATACATATAAAATCAGATTTAAATGGTAAGTATTATTATGAAGCAGCAAATGATGTTTTGAAAAGTTTAAATTTTAATGAAGTTAAAAGTATACCAGAATTTAGTTTCTTAGAAGATGAGTCTGTTTTAGATAGGTATAATATAAAAAAGAAATATGTTGTAATTCACCCCACACCATCTAGACCAGAAAGAAGAATAGAAATAGAGAAATGGCTTAAAGTTTTTTCTGAAATAAAAAGCAAAAATGAGTTAATAGTTTTTACTGGTGCTGGCCAGGATAGTACTTATATAGATGAGTTATCAGCTTCTCTTAACCCTAAAGATTTTATAAAAATAATAAATGCTAAAGGTCAGGATCTTATAAATATTTTTGATAAAGCGGAAGAGCTTTTTATGGTACATACAGGACCCACACATATAGCTGCTGCTTTACATAAAAAGATGTATGTATTTTGTCATCTTCGTGTGGGCTGGTTCGATATGAGTTATAATAAAAATGCTACCGTTAATGTTCTAAGTACTGTAAAAAATGAAGTAGAACTAAACGAAAGTTTTGGTTTTGATCTTAAAAAAAGAAAGCATAATAACTGGCAAGTAGGAGCTGGTAGACTCGGTGACTTTATGGTACATGTCGATATAGCTAAAAGACTTTACGATATAGATGGCTCTGTAACAAAAGTTATATTGATGGGTAATACAGATTATTTGTCAGGTATAAGTAAAGAGATTTCCTACGTTAAGGTTTATCCTTTGAACGCAAAATCTATTGTTCTTTCTTTTTTAGATTATATTTTTAAAAACTATTCTTTTATGTGGGTCGAGCCAATAAATCCATCTAATTTTGGCAGAAGAAAGATTTTAGCTATTTTGATAAATTTATATGTACTAAAAAGTTACATACTCTCTAGAGGTAAAGTTTTTATACACAGAGATGAAAAATGTTTTACTTTTATAAATAAAAAGAATATTTACGAAAGTAAGAGAGGAGAGTTTATGTTCTATGAAAATAATATTAAAATGTTAGATTATTTTTATAATGAGAAACAAATGGGGACGCCAATTTTTGACTATGAAAAAAATGAAACTCTTTTAAGTGAAATTAAAAATAAGTATGATATAAAAAATAATTATTATGTTTTAAATATTACAGCCAGTGAATCCTTTAAATATGCGAGTCACTTAGTCTGGCAAGAAGTTTTTGATATGATAGAGCTTTCAAAAAAATCAGACAAAGATAGTATTTTTAGAAATAAGCAAATAATAATAACTGGTGAGCCAAAAGATAAAGAATTTTTAAATAAACTTTCTTTAAATCATGATGGCGTAAGAAGATTAGATGGGCTACTTTCTTTTAAAGAAAATACAGAGCTGATTCTAGACGCTAACGGTCTTGTAACAATGCGCACAGGAGCAGCCACCTTAGCTACTATGTTACCTATATCTTACAAAGTATTTGCCATTGTCCCGTTAGTTTGTCATAACTGGGATTATGATTACTACAAAAACTTAATTACACTTAGAGCTGGAGAAAATTGCCTTTGTACTGAAAATGGACATAAAAAATGCCTTCAAAAATATGAAGACAATATTTACAGAGTTAGATGTGTGGGAGATATAAAGGCAATCGATATTTTCAATAAACTAAAACAGGTTTTTTCTTAGATTAAAGAACAGATTATGTTAGTCTGAGGTTTTGTTTCTCCAAAAGAATTTATGAAGTCAGTAAAGTTTTCTTTATTTATTTTTTTATAAATCTCACCTTCGTTTACATCAAAAATAGTATAACCATATGATTCCATAAGATCTAGAATATTTTTAGAAATATTTTTATCTACTTCATTATAAAAGAAAGGAGAGAACTCTATCAGAACATTTTTTGGCTTATTGCTAATGAACGTATCCTTCATACCAAGTAGAACATTATATTCAAAACCCTCAACATCTATTTTAACAAAATCAATCGGTCTCTCAATTTCTTTTAAAATACTGTCAGATACTTTAACTGAAACTGTTTCTTCTTTATCTGATTGAGTAGTAAATACCAAAGAAGAATTTCCTTCATTTCTAGAGTTTATATATATTTGAGAAGTGTACTCTTTATCACCGAGTCCAAAATTATAAAGTTTTACATTTTTTAATTCATTAATATTAATGCTCTCTAAAGCTTGATTATATAAATGTAATATAGGCTCAAAAGCATAAACTAAACCTTTTTCTCCTACAACTTTTGCTGCAAATAAGGCATGACCTCCTATATTTGTTCCTATGTCTATATAAACTCCGCCCTCAGGTAAATTATTTTTTATTAGTGACAATATCTTCTGCTCATGTATTTTATCTAAAAAATAGATTTGGTCCACAAAGCCATTATTTTTATTTAAAATGATTTCATATTTTATTCCAGACTCATGAACGGCAGTAATTTGGGTATGATTTGTTAACTTTTTTAAAGTTAATGTTTTTATAGGTTCACAAAAAGGTTTTATATTTTGATGCCAAGCATTACGAGCGCTGCTAAAAATTTCTGGTGATAAAACTTTTTTTAAAGCATCTTTAACATTTTTATTTATTTTCATGATTTTTATTTCTTAATAATTATAGCAAAAATACGAAGTAAAAGATAGATTGAGAATTTGAAATCTAAAACATTTCTCGCTCTCGCTTCTTTTAAAAGAATGAAAGTTTGTTTTATTCTTTGTAATTTCTTGTCTTTGTTTTTACTAAGGCCATCTATTAAAAATCCTTCTGTCAGTGTTGTGGGTAAGTCCAGTGCATACATATCAGTATATTTTGATAGGTGGTGAAAAAATATCAACTCTTCAGCCTGCTTTATATATTTTGAGTATAAAATATTTTTATCTCTTATTAATTTACTAGAAATTATATTAGTTCTCTCTTGTCTTATTTTCTTTAAAATAAGATGGTCCCAGGTAAAGTCATAATATTTATTATATTCTGGAATGTCAGAAAGATCCTCCATATTCTCAAAGGTTCTTTTACTTATATACCAAGATAATTTATTTGTTTCTTTTATTTTATTTTCTAATTTAAGTAAAGCGTTATCGCTTAACCAGTCATCATCATCTAAAAATATTATATAAGCACTAGTTACGTCTTTTGAGACGTAATCAAGCGCATAATTACGACTATAATTAACCCCCATATTTCTCTCATTTATAAAATATTTTATTTTGCAGAAATTTTCAAAATCTTTTGATTTTAATTTATCCAAATAATTATCAAAAATAGAGTAGTCATAAGCCGGTGAGTCGTTAACGACAATAAGTTCAAAGTCAAAGCTCTCTTTAGTATTATTATTTTTATTTTGATTTAAGACACTTTCCACACACCTTATTAATTTATCTGGTCTTTTAAATGTTGGGGTGATTATGCTATATTTCATATTTTATTTATACAAATACAAAGTCTTTTCTATCATTTTTTCAAAATCAAAGCGTGAGTCTTTCCATTTGAATTCTTTGTGTACTTCGGCGCTAAGTAGGTCTATTAGGTCTGTATCATATTTATATAACTTTCCATAAGATAAACCTTTTAATATTTCAGGTACACCGCCAACAGCGCGGGCAATAACAGGTAGTCCAGCCTGCAAGGCTTCTAATACTACATACCCAAGAGCTTCAGTTTTAGAGGGTAATAAAAATACATCATATTGAGAAAGTAAATCCTTAGCATTATTAATATGACCATATAGGGTAACCCTTTTTCCTAACTTTTTGTCTTTGATTAATTCTTCTAATTTACCTCTATGCGTTCCTTCACCGATTATGTGATAATGTACATTTTTAATTTGCGGTAAAATTTTTAGAACACTCGCGTGATGCTTGTTGTCATTTAATTCTCCTAGGCTGACTATATGTTTTATTTTACTTCCACCCGATAATTTTGGTAATTTTTTATATACTTCATTTTTGATTCCGTTATAGACCAAGGTAATTTTCTTTTTTATAAAACTTGGTGCCTTTAAAGTTTTAATCAAATTATCCGAGACGGCAATAGTCCTGTGCGCAAAGAGTACAGTGATTATACTAAGTAGGCGAAGGAGTAGCTTTACAAATATATTCCTGTCCTCATTGTGAGGCCAGGCATGAGCTGTAAATACAATAAGCGTAATGCCGGCAAGACGAGAAGCTAAGGCCCCAAAAAGCGATATCTTAGAACTGTGCAAATGTATTATATCTGGCTTTTCCTTTTTGATATATTTGTATAATTCATAAAAATTACCAATCGCTTGAAAAATATTTAAGTTATTTTTAATATTTACAACTTTGGTTTTAATATTTTTATCTTGTAGTTTTTTTATTAGCTCACCCTCGCTACCACTCATAACCGTTATGTCATAGTTATTATATATTCTGGGATGAGTAGCTAAATCATAGACAGCCTTTTGCGCTCCTCCCCAGTTAGATTTTGTTATACCTAATAGTAACTTTTGCTTCATAATTTCTTTTTCTTACTTTTAAGTATAACATAAATTCCCCCCGGCCGAAGGCCGGGGGGAATTTATTATTCACAGTTTAGTATTAAGCTCTTTCTACGTATTCGCTAGTTTCTGTATTAACGATTATCTTGTCTCCAATTTCAATAAATAATGGAGTAGTTACTTTTCCACCAGTTTCAAGAGTTACTAGCTTGTCACCGCCTGATGCAGTGTTGCCTTTTATTGCTGGAGGCGCTTCTACTACTTCTAGTGTCATTTTAACTGGTAATTTGATGCCGATTATTTTTTCTTCTTCGTCTTCACCCCATGTTTTGACATCAACTACGGTGTCTCCCTTTAACCATTTGATCTGATCACCTACTAATTCTTCTTCAACTAAGTATCTATCTTTTGGATCCTTTGGATTACAGAACCAAAGTCCTTCCTTTGCTTTGTATAAAAACTTACCTTCTTTTCTGTAAATCTCAGCCTCTTCCACTGTGTCTGACGCATGAAAAGACATAGGTATAACACGACCGTTAATTAGGTTACGTAGCTTTACGGCATTTTGTGGTTTTCTCTTTTGTGTTCTCGCTACGTGAGATTCTAAAACCTCATACGGCTCGTCATTGTGTATAATGAATTTTTTTGGTTTTACTTCTGAATAGTCTAATACTGCCATATATTTATTTGATCCAGCAGGATCACCTACTGGGTTAAGTTATTTAAATTATTTATATGTAAATATTATAGCATATTTTGATCTTTTTCTAAAGTTAACTTTTTATTTTAAGAATTTTGGGAACATAACTGGGGTTTTATTTTTATATTCTAACCAGATCTTTTTTACATTATCATTCGTATCATTATCCCATCTTTTTTCAAGCATGGGTACGCCAGATACAAAGCGAAGTAAATAAGTTATGAGTAGAGGTGAGATTATAAACGAAATTATTAGAATGCAAAACTTCGAATAGATATCAATATTAGAAGCAATAATTAATGCTGAGAAAATAATATAAATACCAGTCCATTGAGTAGACTCACCAAAATAATTAGGATGACGAGTGTATTTCCAAAGTCCGCTAGTCATGATTCTTTCCTTTTGTAATCTAACTTTATCTTTTAAAAAGTCATCAAGTTGTTTATCGCCAAGATATTCAAATAAAAATCCTATAATCCAAGTAATAAATCCTAAAATAAATATGGAAACAAATAATAAATTATTATTTATATTTTCTAAATTCAGCATAAAAATAATAGCAGGGAGTGATATACAAAAAGCTATGACCCCTTGTAGTAAAAATATTTGTAGATATGATCTCAAATAAAAATAAAGCTTACCTTTTTCCAGCCACAAATTACGCCACGCAGCATAACGAAAATCCTCAGGCTTATTAGAATTCTTTTTATATATTCTACTTCCTAGCCTCACCCCCCATATTAATACCATAGTTAAAAGTAAAGTAGAATATATATTAAAATTATTCATATTATATTCAAGAAAAGTAGCGTAAACATATGCAGCAGAAATAGAAAGCATAAATAAACTAGAATAAAAGATATCAATAATAGAATTATCTTTTTTCGAAGTAGCGAATAGAAAAAGTATAGTATTAAAAATTACAATTAAAAATAAATAAGTAAAAATATTAGAAAAGTTAAGATTAAGTAAAAGATTAAATATTGTCATGCCTATTATTATACTATAAATATTTGATATTTTATAGATAAAAATAATATGTTATAATGATTTTAAGAAATATGAAATACTCAAAAGCTTGGCTGCAGAATTATATAGTAGAGACTTTACCAGAAGACAAGGTAATAGAAGAAGAGTTGAATGCTAAAGCTTTTGAAGTTGAAGGTATAGAAAATTATTCTAGCGCAGATGGAAAAGTAGATTCTATCTTTGATATTAAAGTATTACCAAATAGAGCGCACGACGCCCTCTGTCACATTGGTATGGCGCGCGAGCTTTGTGCTTGCCTTGGCTTAACTTTTAATAATAAATTAGATACAGAAATACAAGAGATAAAAAATAATATAAATTTCTCTAATGAGAAAGTGTTAGTAGAAGTTCTAGACAAAAAAGCATGTACTAGGTTTATGTCTGTAAAAATTGACGGGGTAAAAGTTAGCGAGTCACCAGAATTTATCAAAAACGCATTACAAAGCATAGGACAAAAAAGTATTAATAACATAGTAGACATTACTAATTATGTGCAGTACACGCTGAACAAGCCAATGCATGCATACGATGCTAATAATATTATTGGCGGCATAAAAGTAAGATACGCAAGTGAAGGCGAGAAATTAATAACCTTAGATGACAAAGAATTAGAATTAAATACAAGTACGCTCGTGATTGCAGGCCATGCAAAAGCACTCGGCCTAGCTGGTATTAAAGGTGGCAAGTTTTCTGGGGTTAATCAAGACACTACAAGTATCATAATCGAGAGCGCTAACTTTGAACCGGTATTAATTAGAAAAACTAGTCAGAAATATAATTTAAAAACTGATGCCAGTAAGAGATTTGAAAATGGTATCTCAGATATTTTAGTAGAAGAGGCTATGTATTATACCATCAAATTAATTTTAGAAAACTGCATAGAAAAAGACGAGAACAAGAATGACGTAAAAAGAGAAGGTGGTATCTCAGAGATTACAGATATAAAATCAGATAATTACTCAGAAGTTAATTATGCTATTGGTGTCACAAAAGATGAGATTAATAGCACGCTTGGTTCTAATTATTCTGAGATGGAGATAGAAAATAGTTTTAATAAATTAGGTTTTGATTTTGAAAAGATGAATACTCTCGATTATATTAAAAATAATATAGAGAAAGTGATGAGCGCAGAATACAAAAATCCAGTATCTAATAGAATCGACGCCCCAAAGTATTTTTCTTGCTCGTCACTCGTATCTTATCTTTTCAAAGGGATTTGGATGCCGTCACTGTCTATTGATAAATATGTATTTAGTAACAAGGTGAGCGTCGGAGAAAAAGTAGACGAAAGTATTTTAAAATATGGTGACTTAGTATTTGCTTGTACTGGTGAGGGTAAAATAAGATATGAGACAGTTGAATATGTGCGCGGTACAAAAGTAGAAGAGGGAATAGATCACCTAGGTATATACATTGGAGAGGGTAAAATCCTCCACGCAACAAAAGTAACTGGCGGGGTAACAGTAGAAAGTATGCGAGATTTTTCTAAGAATAGAAAAATAGTAGGAGTAGGTAGAGTAGAAGAAAATCTAGAAAAAGAAAGATATGTAGTAACTGTTCCGTATACCAGATTAGACCTTAAAATAAAAGAAAATATAATAGAGGAGGTGGGCAGAATAATAGGATATAAGACTTTGGTGCCGACTTTACCAAAAGTAGAAGCCAAGAAAAATTACCTTAATAAAAAGTTAAATTATCAAAATGTAATTAGAAACATATTACTTGAAAATAATTTTTCTGAGGTAATGAATTATTCTTTTGTAGAAAAGGGTGAGATCACATTACTTAAAGCAGCTATTAATAAAAATAAATTAAGAACTAATATTGCGGATGGAATATTAGAATCTGTTAATAAAAACCTAAGTAATATGCCATTACTTAATCTAGATATCATTAAAACTTTTGAATTCGGGAATGTCTTTACAAAGGAGGGTGAGTATAACAATCTTTGTATCAGCATTGATGACGGCAAAAAGAAAAGTAATTATACAGAAAATATAGACATGATATTAAGTGAAATAAAAAAAGCTATGAATTTGGATAAATTAGAATATGAAGTGAAAAGTACAAAGCCATATATCTTAGAAATTAATTTTGATAAAGTTTTAGAAGATCTAGATGATAATTATGAAGATGTTTTTATAAGTGAAGATTATATAAATAGAAATACAAAATTTGAATCATACAGTATTATGCCATTTATCGTGCGTGACGTTGCTTTTTGGATTGATGAAAACAATGATTTATTAAAAGAAAATAATATTTTAGAGATTATAAAAAGTGTAGCAGGGGACTTGTGTATAAAAGTAACCAAATTTGACGAATTTAAAAAAGAAATTGATGGAGTACAAAAGATATCTCTTGGTTTTAGATTACTTTATCAGTCTTTTGAAAAGACGTTAACTGATGAAGAGGTTAATATGCAAAGCGATAATGTTTATAAAAAACTAAAAGAATTAGGACTAGAGATTAGATAGCTTTTGACTTTTTCCAGTTTTTTGTGTAGTATGGTGAGATACTATTTTGTTTTAAGCTTATTTATTAAGGAAAATTTATGGCACGTACAAAGTTAAGGTCAGACCTAGATCAAGATATAGTTCTTTATTGCTCTAGTGATAATATTCAAAAATTATTACATTTACAGAAAATATTTACAAATAATTTTGAAGATCTATTCTCTTCTGGGATGATTGAAACAAAACTAGATCTTTTAGACAAAAGTATTGAAGTTGTTTTTTCTAGAAAGGTAATATCTGTAAAGATTGCTAAACTTTTTCAGTCAATACTTAAATACGATGTTTTCATCCGTATTTATGGACGGAATGGAGAGGTTGTTCTATTTGAAGATTTTGAATCTAATGGTGATCATATTGTTACATGGATTGGAATAGACGATTCAGATACGAGGTAAAATTATCCATAAACCACCAAATGGTGGTTTTGTTTTTGCTTGTGTAATTTTGGATTAAGGGTGTAAATATGTTATAATGTTTTTATTGAAAATATTAGAGATGTAGCTGAGTGGCACTAAAAGTAGTGGCACCTCAGTGGTGAGTAATAATTGGAGACGTGGCTGAGTGGCAAAAGTTTTGCAGCGGCACCTCACTGTGAGGTTAAACAGAAATAATTGGAGACGTGGCTGAGTGGTCTAAGGCACCTCACTGCTAACGAGGCGACCCGTTAAAGGTCCGAGGGTTCGACTCCCTCCGTCTCCGCAAAGAGCATCAAGATTAAGCATTTTTTATTTAAAAATGTTATAATATTATGTATAAATATACATGGCAAACAGTAATCTTACAAATGCTAAAAAAGCAAAAAACGATGAATTCTATACTCAGTATAATGATATTGAGAAAGAGGTAAATGCGTACTTAGAATATAATCCAGATGTATTTAAAAATAAAACTATATTACTACCATGTGATGATCCTGAGTGGAGTAACTTTACAAAATTCTTCTCTCAAAATTTTGAAAGATTGCAGATTAAAAAACTTATTAGCACTAGCTTTGCATCAGATAGTAAGACATTTAAAAGTGATTACACACCAACACTTTTTGAGACACAGAGTGACATGTATGACAAGAGTAAGACAAACACAAAAGGTAAGATATTTATTTTAGATAAAGATAGAAATGCAGATAAGAAAATAAATGTACAAGATATACATTTTGATAGATATCTAGAACTTGATGGAGATTTTCGTAGTGAAGAGATAAAGAAACTTCGTGACGAGGCAGATATTATAATAACTAATCCTCCATTTTCACTATTTAGAGAATTTTTAAATTGGATAGTAGCAGCAGATAAAAAGTTTTTAATAATTGGGAATATGAATGCGATAACCTACAAAGAAGTATTTCCGCTTATTAAAAATAATAAAATGTGGATAGGTAATGGATTTTCTGCTGGAAATGCTTATTTTTCTACGCCATTTGTAGGCGATTATGCAGAGGGTGTCTACAATCCAGAGACAGGACTCGTAAAGTTCAGAAATTGTTGTTGGTTTACAAATATAGATCATGGGCGTCGTCATCAAAAGTTACCACTTATGACAATGGAAGACAATCTAAAATACAATAAACATAAAGAAATAAAAGGAAAAGAAAGTTATGATAGGTACGATAATTATGATGCGATAGAAATCCCTTTTACTGACTCTATACCGTCTGATTATGATGGTGTTATGGGTGTGCCTATTTCTTTCCTGGATAAATACTCACCCGAGCAGTTTGAGATAATTGGTATTGATAGATATGTTGAAGATAATCCATTTTATGGAAAAAGATTTACTATTAACGAACAAGAAATATATGCGAGAGTTTTAATTAGGCATAAGAGGTAAAAGAAAACTATATGATATTAAAAAATATAAAAATAAATAACTATAGAAGTATTAAAGAAATAGATTTTGGT
This sequence comes from bacterium, assembly GCA_043728155.1. GTDB lineage: Bacteria > Patescibacteriota > Minisyncoccia > Phycocordibacterales > UBA5272 > JAUPVO01. The sequence continues at coordinate 10,833 of JAYTMX010000053.1, read as the reverse complement.
ATTGAACAAATATCAGATATGGGTTTTACTTATGGATTATTAGGCATAAATGAGGCTGGAAAATCTAGTATTTTACAGGCCTTGTCATTTAAAGACTCTAAAACAAATTCATTACCAAAGATAAATGATTTTTACAAGGGAAATAGTGAAGATTTTATAGTTTTATATAAATATGAAATATCAGATCTTGAAATTGAAGAAATTAAAAAATTATCAGTATTTGAAAGTTTAACAAAAGATTCTTTTGAAGATGTTGAAACTTTATCAGAAGAAGAGTTTAGTGCATCATTTTTTTTACAAAAAAACTTAAAAAATTTAGAATTAAAAAAAGCAGATTTGACATACACATACAAAAGAGAACAGAATGCTACGAGACAAATATCCCTGTCATTCCCAGAGGTTAAAGATCAGAAATTTAAAGCTTTTTTAGAAAATAATCTTTTACAAGAAATAGAAAAAACATCTCACAAAACTATTTTTTGGAAATCCGACCCAAAATATTTAATTAATAATAATATCTCCTTAAATACTTTCATGCAAAATATTGATGAGTCAGTGCCTTTAAGAAATTGTTTTAATCTAACAGGGTTTGATACTTTTGAAAATATAAAAAAAATTATAACTAAAATATTGCCAACTGAAAATTCTATCGACAGAGAAAAACTTTTATATGATATGGGTACAAAAACAACAGAACATATTAAAAATGTTTGGAAAGATCACGATATAACTATTACTTTTAATTTATCAGGAGACATCCTTAATTTTCATATAAAGGAAAATAACTCAAATGAATCGGCTGAAAAAACAGATCAAAGAAGTGATGGGTTTAAACAATTTATTTCTTTTATATTGAGCGTATCAATAGAAAATACAACTCAAAATCTGAGTAACACCATAATATTACTCGATGAGCCTGAGACTCATTTACACCCAAAAGCTCAACAGTTATTTTTGGAAGAACTTATTCTTTTAACAAAAGAAAATAATAATATTTGTTTTTTTGCTACACACTCAAATTATATGGTAGATAAAAATAATATCGATAGAAATTTTTTAATTAGAAAAGACTACGCAGATACGAATAACAAAAAAACTACAGAAGAAAGGTTTGGTAAAACAAATGCCAGTTATGCATATGTAAACTTTAAAGCTTTTCAGATTTACTCAACAGATTACCATAATGAACTTTATACAGATTTGGAAATAAATTTTCCAGATACTTTTAAAGAAAAAATAAATAAACATCATAAAATTGGAACAGGAGAATATCACCCTACAGACATGGAACAGGGTAAATGTTCATATTGTAAAAAATATTTCAATGATAATAAAAATATAAATGATTATGAGTATATTTCAAAAGAAAAATATATAAGACATCAAATACATCATCCATGTAATTTTGATAAAAATATAAAGTATATAGAAAAAGAAATGGAGGAATCTGTTCATTTTATGTTGAAATTAATTTCAGATGAGAAACAGAAAGAAGTTACGACGGTAAGTAAAACAATAAAAAGTAAAGCTTTATGAAAATAGAAATAGTCCTACAGTTAACAAATAATTTTGAAGAACACTCTCATAAGGTTGATGATGGTTTAGAGTTTTGGTTTGCTCGCGATCTACAACAACTTTTAGGATATGCAAAATGGGAGAACTTTATAAGCGTCATAAATAAAGCAAAAACTGCTTGTGAAGTGTCGGGAGAAGATTGTCAATACCATTTTCCTGATATCAGGAAAATGGTCGATATTGGCTCTGGTGCAAAAAAAGAAATAGAAGATTTCATGCTCACACGCTACGCATGCTACCTTATAGCTCAAAATGGAGACCCTGGTAAAGAGGCCATAGCCTTTGCTCAAACATATTTTGCGATACAGACAAGAAAAGCAGAACTGATAGCAGAAAGAATAAGCGAGATAGAAAGATTAAAAGCTAGAAAAAAATTAACTGAAACAGAAAAAGAATTATCAAGTATAATATTTCAACAGACTGGAGGTAATAACAATTTTGCACTCATTAGAAGTAAAGGTGATACTGCATTTTTTGGTGGCAAATCTACGAAAGATATTAAAATACTTTGGAATACAGTAAGTAAGCCTGTAGCAGATTTTATGCCTTCAATTTTACTAAAGGCAAAAGATTTTGCAACAGAAATAACTATACACAATGCAAAAGAAAATAATATGCGAACTGAGAATCAAATCTCAAATGAACATATTATAAATAATAAGTCAGTTAGAGATACTCTTATAAGTCGAGGTATAGTGCCAGAGAAGTTAAAGCCAAGTGTTGATATAAAAAAGATAGAAAGAAAAGTAAAGTCAGAAAATAAAAAAGATATAAAAGTTCTTTTAAAAAGTAAAAATTAAAATAAAATATAATAAAAATATGGAAACAAAATTAAGAACAGAAATAACAGTAAGAGAGATGTGTGATGGTTTTGTCTATAACGAACTAGAAGGCAAAGGACTTTTTGGACTATCTGGAAAGTTAACTATACAGCCAGAGTATCAGAGAAATTATATATATGCTGATGGCAAGAGGGATGTTGCAGTTATTGAGTCTATCTTAAAAGGGTATCCACTTGGATTAATTTATTTTAATAAAACCAAAGAAGGTAAATTAGAAGTACTAGATGGACAGCAACGCATTACGAGTATAGGCAGATATGTGACAGGTAAATTTGCAATAAAAGATACTAACGGCATGGAACAATATTTTTCTGGTATTGCAGACAGTGAGAAAGAAAAGATCTTTAATGCAAAACTTTTGATATATGAGTGTTCTGGTGAAGAGCCAGAAATAAAACAATGGTTCAAAACTATTAACATAACTGGAGTACCGCTCACTACTCAAGAGATAAATAATGCTATATATTCTGGATCTTTTGTAACACTCGCAAAAGAAGAATTTAGCAATAGTCAAAATTCTAATATACAAAAATGGAGTGCTTATGTAAAAGCGGTTGCCATAAGGCAGGGGTTTTTAGAGAGATCTTTGGAATGGGTGAGCGATGGAAGTGTCGATAATTATATGAGTAAACATAGACACGATACAAACATAGATGAACTTAAAAATTATTTTAACAAAGTCATAGATTGGGTATCTAGTGTATTTGAAAATGTAGAAAATGAAATGTGTGGTTTAGAATGGGATAGATTGTACAGAGAATACGGAGAAAAGAAATATGACAGCAAAAAAGTCGGAGAGGAAGTCAGAAAACTTTATGCGGACAATGTTGTAAAAAGTAGGGCGGGTATATTTGAATTTATTTTAGGAGGATCCGTAGATTATAAGTTATTAGATATTAGATTCTTTGAAGATTCTGTAAAAAAATCTGTTTACGCTATTCAAACTGACACAGCAAAAATAGAAAATAAATCAAATTGTTCTTATTGTACTATTGGTCACGAGGCAAGTAAAAACAAGATTTGGAAACTGGAAGAAATGGATGCAGATCATGTGTCAGCTTGGAGTCGTGGAGGTGAGACAAATGTAAAAAACTGTGAGATGCTCTGCAAAAGCCACAATAGGGCGAAAGGGAATAGATAATCCTTCACTTATTAATACCTACTTATCAAAAGTATTTATTTATGTTATAATACAAAACATACACATACTTCTGCTGAAGCGTGTGTATACGCGCGAATAGCTCAGCTGGTAGAGCACTCGACTGATACTCGAGCGGTCCTAAGTTCGAATCTTAGTTCGCGCACTTGACTGACAATAATAAAAACCAAAGTTTTAAGCTTTGGTTTTTATTTTAATTAATTTTTGTTTAATTATTTCTTTTTAGCTACTACACTTTTTTTAGTGGCTACTGTTTTTGTTGCAACTTTTTTAGCTGCTGCAACTTTTTTTACTACAGCAGGAGCTACTTTCTTTGTAACTACTTTAGTTACAACCTCCTTTTTAGCTGGAGCTTTTACGCCAGCTTTTACAGCTGCTACTTTAGCTACTACTTCCTTGGCTACAACTTTCTTAGCAGTTACTTTTTTAGCTGCTACAACTACTTTAACTTCCTCTACTTTTTTAGCAGTAGGAACTGTACTTGCTTTTTCAGATATAAACTTATCAAAAGCGTTAGCTAATGAATCAATCTTTATATTTAGATTAGTGATTTGTTTTTTCATTTCTGCAACTTCAGCACTATTGTTATTAGTTGGTACAGAATAAGTTGGTTTTTCATCTCTAGAATCTCTTCTACTGATCTCTCTAACATTACCTTTTCTTTCGTCCCTGTCATTATTAAAAGTTCCATCACGCTTTGACATAAAACAGTTAGAACAAAATACTGGCCTCTCTCCATTTGGTTTAAATGGTACTTCACATACATTAGAACATTCGCTACATGTTGCCTTACTCATTACTACTTCACCTCTGTCACCACCAAAACTTTTCTTTTTAAAATCTCCTCCCTTATTAAAACTCTTTCCACCAAAACTTGGCTTTGAAAAGCTGTTACCTCTAAAATTATCTCTCTTTCCAAAAGAATCCCCCCCTCTCCTGTCTCTCCCTCCGTCTCTGCTTTCGCTTGATTTAAAATTTTTCATGTTTTGATTATACAACACTTTTATTAATATAGCAAGGTAAATTAAAGATTTATTAATTATGATATAATATATTTATATCAATAATTTTTTATTAATTAGAATATGTCTAGCTTTAAAGTAACAGGAGGAGTAGAATTAAAAGGTAGTATAGAGCCACAAGGCGCAAAGAATGAAGCTTTACAAATAGTCGCATCTAGCGTATTGGTACAGAAATTAAAAATAATTAATTGTCCTAATATTTTAGACATCAGGAATCTGCTTATTATTCTTGAAAATGGAGGAGCTAAAATAAATTGGGATATTGAAATTATAAATGGAAGTCAGAAAAATATTTTACATATAGACACTACTAATTTAAATAGCGAATATTTTAAAAGTGGTGAGTATTTGAATCTTAGTGAAAAGTTACGAGGCTCGCTAATGCTAATAGGCCCATTACTTTCTCGTTTTGGTGTCGCGTATATACCAAGTGTTGGCGGGGACAAAATAGGTAAAAGGCCAATAGATACTCATATTAATGGATTTTTAATGTGCGGGGCAAAGCTTTTAAAAGATAAAAATAATAATGATTACTTAGAATTAAAAGAAGAACATATTACTTTGAACAAAGAAATAATTTTAAATGAGCCAAGCGTTACAGGGTCAGCTAATATAATAATGTGCCTCACTAAAAATATTAATCATAGAAAAAATATTACATTATACAATGCAGCCTGCGAGACTTATATATCACAATTAATATCCCTTTTGAATAAAGTGGGTATGGAAATTAATGGAGGTGGTTCCAATCTTTTAAAAATAAATGGGAATATAAAAAGTGATTTTGAAAGCAAAGATTATGTAGAGCATAATGTATTGCCTGACTTTATAGAAGTTGCCAGCTTTATATCTCTTGCTATGGCTACAAAAAGTGAGATCATAATTAAAAATGCTGGAGTTAGTAATCTTGGTATGACGCTAAGCATGTTTGAAAAGCTTGGCTGCAAATTTGAAATAAATGGTGATGATATAAAAGTTTTAAAACAAGATAGTTATGAGATACAAAAAATGTATGATGGCAGTATGACAACAATATATAGCGCGCCGTGGCCAATGACCAGTCCTGATGTTATTAGTGTTGGTATAGTTGCAGCGCTGCAATGTGCAGGTAATGTTCTTTTTCATGAAAAGATGTATGAAGCCAGAATGTTTTTTGTTGATAAGCTGGTCGCTATGAAGGGATCTATAGTTCTGTGCGACCCTCACCGAGTAGTAGTTAGCGGTAATAATTGGAGAAGTAGATTGTCTGCTCGTAATATGACTAGTCCTGACATACGCGCGGGTATAGCCTTACTTATTGCGGCCCTTGGCGCAGAAGGGGAGAGCACGATAGATAATATAGAGCAAATTGATAGGGGGTATGAAAATATAGAACAGCGCCTCGCTCTGCTCGGCGCAAAGATAATTAGGATTTAATTTTTTTAGTTAAATTTAGAAAATATTATAAAAATATGAAAACAAAAAAACATGCAGCATTACATGTTTTTACATTTGTGTCCCCGCTAGGAATCGGACCTAGATCTAGAGCTTAGAAGGCTCTCGTTCTATCCATTGAACTACGGGGACATTTTTTGGTGGCGCGTAGCGCCACCATTTGGATAAGTTATATAATAACATAAAAATAAGAATAAATAAAGAGTAATTTTTATTTTTAAGATGTTATAATTAAAATATGAAAGAATCACCAATTAATTTACACATAGCGGTACCAGGAACTGATAATTTTTCTTTTGGTCACCATGGAGGCATACACGACTTATCTATTGCTATAAAAGATTCAGATGATTCATTAAAGATGTTAATAGATCTATTGCCCAAAAAAGCAAAAGAACTAGAAGAGATAAGCGCACATTCACCAGACTCGGAAAGAATGTTTTTCAATATGGTCAGACAGTCTTTTCGTTATCTACAAACAATAATAGACCTGCAAGACACAAAAGAAAAAGAAGGACTAGGTACAGAAGAGCATAAAGAAAGTGATGATGCGAGAGGTAGGTGTCATGACGCTACTATAGGCTCGATTAATGCTTGGTCTAGGTCACTTTCTAAAAATGATATAGATAATTCATTCATGGCCGGAGTACTTACAACCCCTCCAAATAGAGCTATGTATGGCATGTTCGCAGTTGGACTCGTTAGTGATATATATACAGACAAAGATTTTGATATAGAAAAATATAGCAAGTAAGTAAATCTTAAGACTTATCTATTGACTTTTATTTTATAATAGTGTATAGTTTAGGATCCTTTAACTCTAATATTTTTTTGAAAGGAAAGAAAATGAGTAAAGCTTTAAAAATAGAACGCACAGAGCTTTTAGGTTTGTGTCGAGATTTTTTAAAAAAAGAAATTCAAACTACTGTTTCGCAATCAGAAGCAGATAAGCAGCTAGCTGATCTAGCTTGGAAAAAAGTAGCAAGTCTCGTGAAAGAAGATAAAGCAACAGCAAGAAGGCTGGCAATGAGCCAAGTAGCAGAACAATATCTGAAGGGTTAACGCGTGCATCAAGATGATGCACGCTTTTTTATATGCTATAATTAAAAAAGATAAAATTAAAATTAAAATTTAAAAAATGATAACATCAAATTCTATTCTAAACGCTCGACTACTTAAGTCTATTGAAGAATATGCGTCTGAAAAAGATTTATTATTCAAACTCAAAGGATTTCCCGAGAAAGTTACTGTAGACTATTTCACATTTCCAGATTCGTTTGATGATGCTGATTCTAAAAAATGCCTTAAAAAAGCTAAACTTAGTTCGTTTTACGAACTGCTTAATTTGTTTTACAAAAAATTAGATATAAACGAAATCGATTTGAATACATTACAAGACGGCGACCAATTTGGCTTCTTACATATTATATATTATATCAAACCTTCTGCCGAAGCAGCGCAATTTTTCAAGCACGAAAATCACAATTTATTTATAATGTCTACTGGCGATCCAGATACTTTTAGGATGTCATTCAAAAAAGGATTTTGTTTTGATTATGTAGAATACATAATCGATTCTGAATATATTGATTTAGAAAAGCCTCAAAAACAGGAACATCAACAAATTTTATTAGATCTTGGAAATATTATTTTTGGTGTTTGTCAAAAAGTAAACATCGAAATCCCAAAAGAAATCGATGTTTCAAAATTTGAAAATTTAAGCATAAAAGTACCTGATTTAGAAGGTTTTGTCGATTTTTTGACACTTACAACTCGCAACGAATATAATTTGAAATCCTACAAAAGCGATGCCAAACGCTTGCAAAAACTTTTTGAAAAAGGATATGATGAATATAAATATTCTGAAAAGTTCAGAAATATTTTAGCTGAATATTATATGACAGATGATAATGAAGTTATCTTGTTTGATTCTTTTTTTAACAGCGATTGGAAATTTGATTCAGGCGAGGCTGTTGCTATTGTCGAAAGTATAACTGGTAATCAATTTAATTTCGATTATCCTCAAGAAACTTACAGCCACGAACTGTTTCCTTATATCCAAACCGCCTTGGCTAAACAGAATTTAGAACTTATGAATATTGATTGTCATGGCGATAATTATTTCTTTTTTATTGCTAATAAAGATGATGTGGCGTCAATTATAGAACTTTCACAAAGTATAAGGATCTCCGTTGATAGATTAACTTAGAAATATAAATATAAATATAATTTTAATATTTTTTTTCTTGTGTTATAATTAAAGTATATAAAAATAAATAAAATTAAAAAATATGACAAAAGAAAACTTAATCGGGACAAAAGTTCCAAATGTTACATTTAAAACACGTGTACGTAATGACGCGCTTGGTGGTGATAATCCATTTGAGTGGAAAGACTTAACTTCGGCTGAAGTATTTGATAATAAAAAAGTTGTAGTATTTTCATTACCTGGTGCATTTACTCCAACATGTTCATCAACTCATGCTCCTGGTTATGATGCAAAAGCAGAAGAATTTAAAGCGCTCGGTGTGGACACCATTATCTGCGTGTCAGTCAATGACGCATTTGTAATGTTCCAGTGGGCTAAAAATCTTGGACTTAAAAATGTATTTATGTTACCTGATGGTAATGGTGAATTTACAAAAGGTATGGGCGCGCTAGTAGCTAAAAATAATCTAGGCTTTGGAGATAGATCATGGAGATACTCTATGTTCGTAGATAATTCAGAAATTAAAAATGTTTTTGTTGAGGCTGGATTTTCAGATCTTTGCGAGACAGATCCATTTGAAGTTTCTGATGCAGATACTATGCTTAATTACCTAAAGACTATTTAGTTAATAATATTTTAATTAATTTAAAATATTAAATAAAATAAAAACTCTAATCAAATTAGAGTTTTTATTTTTAATATACTTTGTAATATTTTATTATTGTGTAACTTTTATACTAGCTCCAGTTTTAAAAGTGCCAAAAGTACTATCCCAAGCTTGTCCGGTATATAGGTTGTCATCATTTATAAATCTGATATTAAATCTCTTATCTATTTTAGTATTTGTAAATGTATCTGGTGCACTTATATAAATATCATAATCACCAAGCTCGGCACTTAATGGGATATTTATGTTAATGTTAAGATTAGTACTACTTAATTCTTGAGAAGAGAGAGTATTTAATCCAGTATTAGAAATAGAATTTATAATATTTCCAGTAATTTTATTTTTAAGTATTATGTTTAATTTTCTGTCAGTGAATAGTTTTGACCAGCCAATATTTTTAAGAGATACCATCATATTTTTACTTTCACCTTTTAAAATTTGAGATGGAGTAGTCACTGAATCTAATTGTAATTTGTAACCCATAAGCCCAGATATGTTATCAAAGCATCCATTAGATTTCCAGGCGTTTATTACGAGAGGTGCATAATTAATATTAAGCCAAGCAAGATGATATTTTGCCCCCTCACTTAAAATATCTGGACAGGTATCCCGCAATGGCGTACCAGCGTCTTGGCAGGTCTCACCACCAAAGGCAGCGTTCCTGGTTAGCTCCTCGGCGTATTCACGTAATCCGATCCCATCATAAGTTCCAGAATCAGTTGGTCCAGCTAGAAAGCAATCATTATGTATTCCAATTCTGTTTTGAGATGAGGGTAATGCATACCACTTTTTTATGTCTGATGGGGAACGGAAACCAATTTGTGTCGTAAGCGGAATATTAGCCAGTAATGCGTCGCGAACTATTAATCTATTAGCGTCAGCTATTTCGCATGTTGTGGTTCCGGCATTATATCCACAAGAATTCTCATGCTTTGAAGAGTGCCACTCGCCCCAGGCGCCGATGAATCCAGCACGCATATAAGGTATGACGTCAGCATTGCTTGCTAGTACTGGTTTTAATTGCTCTATATGCCTTTTGATTTGTGCTGCTGTTGCATCGTTACCATTTTCTGTAAAGTCATACGAAAACAGTAATGTAGTTTTTAATCCTTCTGATCGTATAGACGCAAAGCTTGTATTTAAATTAGTAAGCCACGCAGCTGGAATATCAGTGTTACGATAATCAGCGAGTGATACGCGGGCAAGCACTAATCTTTGCCCAGCTTCGTATGAGGCCCTGGCACTACCCAGATCAAAACTAGTTACAAAGTCATCACCAGACCATCCGTAAAATCCACGATCAGGATTAACAAAGTTAGTGCTTGTACTTAAAAAATTAGTTACGATTTCTGTAGGTACTAGAGAGCTAGCTTGCGATGAAGTATTATAAGTAGATCCAAAGAATAATATTGGCCTAGTCTGGGTTAAGTTATTATTTATTTGAGAGGCCAGAGTAGTAGTAGGGACATTATTATAAGATAAAGTAGAAGTAGATTTTGTTATATTAATAGTATTTGTATTTTTTTTAATAATCTTTTTGATAGCTTTCTTTTTTGATGTAATTATTTTCTTTTTTATTAAAATTTTTTTAGGGACAGTATTTATATCAGATTCTGCGTTAGATATTGCAAAGCTAATATTTGTACTAAAAAGTATAGATATTATAATAGCGAAACTTAGAATTATTTTATTTTTCATATTTATATTATATCAGAATATGTAAGAATATAATCTCGCATATGCGAGATTATATATCTTTAAGTTGTATTTGTGGGCGATGAGAATTTAAGTGCTTAGGCACTTTTTACCCACAAAATAAAAATCCCTAACGGGATGTTTTATATTTGTGGGCGATGAGGGATTCGAACCCCCGACCTTCGCAGTGTAAATGCGCTGCTCTACCAACTGAGCTAATCGCCCGGATT
>JAYTMX010000052.1:0-1519 GCA_043728155.1 bacterium | reverse complement strand
GTTATTTAAAGTGTTCCAATATTCTAAATTAATACTCTTAATTTCATTTTGTATTTCTAATAAATCTTTGCTTTTTAAGATCTCTCTATTTTTAAAGTCTGGTGCTGGATTATCGGTGATGCCATAAAGTAGAGCGTCAATGTACAGGCCTGTACCGCCACAGATAATTGGGATTTTGTTTTCATTATTTATCTCTATAATCTTTTCTTTTGCGTAATCTAACCAGTTAGCTGCGGTAAAATTTTGAGTAGGCGAGGCTATGTCTAGTCCAAAGTGTTTTACATTTTGCGTCTCATCGCGCGTTATTTTACCAGAACCAATGTCTAAATGTTTATATATCTGTCTACTGTCAGCGCTGATAATAACGCACTCTTTTTTTACATGATTAGTTAATATATTATTACCAATATTAATATCAAGTGCCAAGTTAACAGCATAATCACTTTTGCCACTCGCTGTCGGTCCTGTTACTATTATTATATCTTTTAGTGCATTATTTTTCATTTGATTATTATAACATGGTATAATATTAGTATAAAGATATGCAAATAAAAATAAATAGATTATTGAGAATGGACGGAATGCCTAGTTTTGGAGTCGGACAAATAGCAGGTGAAAATGCTGCAAAAGCAAAGCACAATGAAAGGGGCTGGGTAGACAGTATTAGTGGTTTTTCTGAATTTTCTGACAGTAGCCTAGAAAATAATACTGAGCAAATAAATAAAATCAAAGAATTACATAATGTCATATTAAAATGCGTGGAAGATTTAAATATTTTAAATAAAGATAAGATAAAGAATAAGCAATTAATAGAGATAGTAGAATTCAAAAAGCTAGCCAAATTAAAAGAAAGAAATAATCTAGCCAAAGAACTAAAAAAAGAAAAAAGGGAAGAGCTTGCAAAAGAGATAGGTGCAGATTTTTCTATAATCATAAATTAGAAAATATAATAAAAATATGAAATAAATAAACGCAGGCCCGAAGGTCTGCGTTTTGTGTTACTCAGCTTTTAAGCTAAAGCAAATAAGTTTTCTCCTTTGTTATTCTTACAACTTTTTGCAAAGTTGTAAGTTGCAAGAGAGAACAATAGAGCTGTAAGCTGATTAACAAAACTATTTGAAATTTCAGAGTAATGTTTTTTCAACTTCAACGCTAATTCTTTTGCGATCTCTTTTATTGTTTTGTACTTGTCTATACTCAGACACTCTTTTACTTGTTCTTTAGTAAAAGGTGGTGTTTTTATCTTTTTCAATACATGCTCCTATGCTTATCTTTTGGAATTCTACTAATCTAATTAAAAGTAGATCATCATTATAATGCAAATTGAATTTTATAGCAAGGTATATTTACTACTTTGTTTTGCATTGATTTTAATATGTGTATAAGATTATGTACTTTATATGTACTAGGAGTATAATTGTAATAAGAGTATAAAAATTAAAATAATTAAAAGTTATACTCAAAAAAATATGAATTTAAATCAAATAGCAAAATTACTAGTAACTATCGGTGCTCTTAA
>JAYTMX010000051.1:0-4092 GCA_043728155.1 bacterium | reverse complement strand
GAGTGAGCCGGGAGTACTGATGATTGATGAGCCAACTAATCACGTTAACTTTCGCCACATTCCAATCATAGCAGAAGCCATTAAAAATTATACCGGCGTCATTATACTCGTGTCTCACGTTAATGATTTTGTAAGACAAGTCGGATGTAATCAGACACTTGACCTAGGAAAGCTGGTAGAAAAGTCAAAGTAATTAAAAAGAAGAAAGTTTATAACATTAGAAATAAAACCTGACAAAAGTCAGGCTTTATTTTTTTACATACATCAAAAATTCTTTATTGCCATCGCCACCGAGTATGGGTGAGTCTATTATATTTATTACTTTTAGATTATTTTCTGTAAATACTTTTTTGATATTATTAATAGTTAAATCTATTAAATCTTTGTAACTCACATTCTCGTCCTCACTTTTTACGAGCCCTCCCTTGCCTATATTTTTTTTACCTACTTCAAATTGAGGCTTAATTAATATTACCCCTTCTCCCCCTTCTTTTAATAATTCAAAAATATTTTCTACTATTTTAGTGATAGATATAAAAGAAATGTCACACACCACTATATCAAAATAATTCTTATAAATATTTTTGTTATTTTCTAAATTATTTTTACCAAAAATTCTTATGTCAGTTTTCTCAAAAAGAGATATCTTGTTTTGATATTTTTTAAGTAAATCTTTATCAAATTGATCACTACCAACATCGCAACTTATAACTTGTTTTGCATTACCTTCACAAAGTACCTGAGTAAAGCCTCCGGTAGATGAGCCTATATCTAAACATATTTTATCTTCTACCTTTATATTAAAATCACTCAATGCTACTTTTAATTTTTTGTAACTCCTACTTACATAACTCATCTCTTCGTTCTCTATAATTTGTATTCTATTTTTTATCTCTTCAAAGTTATCTTTACTTATATCTATTTCTTTTTTAACATCATTACAAATAATCTTGTCTACTAAAATAAAATTATTAACTATTAGCTCTTGAGCTCTAGTTCTACTACTCGCGAGTCCTGACTCTTTTAAAAATACATCTAATCTCATAAAAAAATACAAATAATAAAAGATAATTCTATAAATTATTTATCCCAGCCCATTTTGATAATAGCATTCTTAGCTGCGTCTACCTCTCCAAGTTGTTTACTCTTACCCTCGCCTTTTGCTATTTCTTTTTCTTCAAAATAAATACCAACTATAAAAACTTTATCATGGTCAGGTCCTGACTCATTAATTATTTTATAAGTTGGAGTTACCTGTAACTTTTCTTGAGACTTTTCTTGCACTTGAGATTTACTATCTTTGTAGCTACCCTCCCTTACTATATCCTCTGCGCTAATAAGTAAAGTTTTTGTAACCCACTTACGGCATGCGTCATAACCGATATCTATATACATAGCGCCAAGTAATGCCTCGTAAGTGTCAGCGAGTATGGACATACGGGCGCGCGTTATCTCGGTTTCCTTTGCTTCACCTTTGGATAGTTTTAGATAATTATTGAGATTAAGCTTTAGAGCAACTTCACTTAAAGTATTAGCATTAACAAGGGCTGACCTGTAACTAGTCATGTCCCCCTCGGCTGCGTGCGGATACTTTACATACAGAAAATCAGTAACTATGAGCTCAAGCACTGCATCTCCTAAGAATTCTAATCTTTCATTATGACCAAGCTCGAATCTTGGGTTCTCATTAATAAAGCTCCTATGTACAGCTGACTGCTCGTACAGGTTTATATTTTTATATTCTATTTTATTTTTATCTAAAAAATCTTTCATTTCTAATAGCATTATACTACTTTTTTAGTGTCTCGTCTATAGCACGCATCAGCATTGGCTTTAGGTCTTTGTATATCTTTGTTTTCTCTATTTCACTCACCTTAACCCAGACATAATTACTTTTTGATTCTGGTTTTAGATTTTGTGCTGGCCTAAAGTCACACATTGCTGTGTGATAATGGACTATTTTATGCACATTACCTTTTTCTGGATGGTGCGATATATAGGCGTTATGGTCTAGATAATTTATATCATATATATCAAGTCCTACATTTTCTAAAACGTAATTTTTTAGGAATTCTTCTTTATCACCATCAGTCACATCTTCTCCTTTTACAAAAGTATATGATCCAAATCTGTCACTATCTAATAATACATAATTCTCTGTCCTGTCTTTTTCTTCTAATTTTGTAAATATAATTACCCCAATCCTGATTTCTTCTCTTTTTGTTTTATTATTTTTTAAGTTTTTTTTTGGCTCGTCCTCATCACTCTTATCGTCACCTTTTAATTCTTTGTAGACAGCACCGAGTACTCCGTTAACGAACTTGCTACTACTCTCTCCTCCGAATTCTTTTGCTATCTCTATCGCCTCGTCAATCGCCACCTTTGGTGGCACATTATTCTTATCACCAAATACCATCTCAGATAATCCAATACGAAGCACATTCCTATCTACTATACTTATCTTTTCTACTGGCCATTCTGGAGCTGCTTTGGTTATAATCTCGTCTATTGTAATTAATCTCTCCATTACAACAGTGAAAAGATTCAAGGCGAATTCATTTTCAATTGAATCAGGTAAAAATTCTTTTATATTTCTATTTAAAATATTTTTAGCATCCAATATGTTTATATTCATATTACAAGTCATATCTATCTCATAAAGTGACTGCATTACTACCTTTCTATATTCGCGACGAGTGTACATATTTATATTTATTCTTACTTATTATAATAACATAAAAAATCTAAAATAAAAAACAGTTCTTCACTGTTTTTTATTTTAATTTTTGAATTACGCTACTACTTTTGCTGGCTTAATTGTAATTGCTTTTCTACCTTTGTAGAATCCACAAGCGTCACATACGCGATGTGGGCGGATTACAGCTTTACACTCTTGGCATGATACCAGGTTAAGCTCCTTTAATGCGTGATGTGAGCGACGATTTGCTGTGTGCGCTCTTGTATGTCTCATTCTTACTACCATGTTTGTATATATTAATTAGATTATTATTGATATGTATTATACTACAAAATAGATTTTTTTGCAATCCCATACGCATTGCCCCATTTTAACAACCCTATGTAACTTTTAAGGTTATTCTCATTAATATTTCTAAACATCTTAACTCTAGTTACTTTTCTAAGTACTCTGTATCTTGGAAAATGAACCCATCCCAGAAAATCTACACCAGAGTATATTGTCTTCACTTCTACTTTATGTATATTTAACTTTAAATTAGTATTACAAAACAGGCTTATATTATCCATAATTTCTTTTGCTTTGTTTTCATTTTCTAAAAAAATAATAATGTCATCAGCATATCTGATGTAATATTTTAGTTTTAAAGTGTGCTTACAGTAAAAGTCTAACTCGTGTAAATATATATTTATAAATAATTGAGAAGTTAGATTACCTAATGGTATACCTATTTTATGTGAATCTATAATCTTAAAAAGTAAATTCAAAATATCTTTACACAGTATATATTTTTCTAAAATATTTTTTAAGATAATATAATCTATACTAGCAAAACATTTTTGTATGTCAAATTTTAATACATAGACTTGCTTAGTATAATTTTGACTTACTTTTCTAGAGAAATGCTTGTATCTTTCTAATGCTTTATGTACTCCTTTATTTTTCCTACAGCTATACGAATCGTAGATAAACTTCTTATCAAAATAAGTGTATAAAGAATCATAAAGTAAATGGTGTACCACTCTGTCTCTGACGCTAGCTTTGTGTATCATTCTTTTCTTTGTCTCTATGATTATGAATTCTTGATATTCACTGTGATTATAACTTTTACTTTTCAAATCATTGTATATATCTAATAAATCATCTGTTAACCTTAAAACAAAACCATTAACGTCTACTCTGTTACTTTTACCTTTTTTAAATTTGTTCCAGGCTTTGTAGATATTTTCAAAAGTGATTATGTCTCCATATTTTGTGTTATACTTATTGTTATGAATACTTTTAATAGTGTGACCCCCCCCCCGAAGCAATACTGCTCCCATAATCCTGAAATCTAAGACAGTTTTTATTCTCTTGCATAATATAATAATATTATACCCTAAAATACATCGTTA
>JAYTMX010000050.1:0-1769 GCA_043728155.1 bacterium | reverse complement strand
ATTTTCGTTTTCTTCTATATTATTGTCTATATCATACTTTTCTGCAAGAGTAATAAGTTCTGATATATTGGCAAGGCGTACCATACCGTCATCACCGTCGTCGCGGAGATCTTTTTCTAAGCCGCTTTCAACTAATATATAAGTTAGTACTTCTGATAATTTTGAACTCTCACTTTGAGTTTTTATATTTTCTAGAAAATCAAAAACTTGTTTTACTTTGGCTGCGCCAGCCCCTGTTAAAACTTCACCCGCAAAAAGCTTAACCATTGTTACTTTTCCTATACCTCTTTTTGGAGTCTCGAAGACTCTTTTTAGATCAGGTTGTGATTTTTGATTAAGGGCTGCTTTTAAGTAACTGAGCATATCCTTGATTTCTTTTCTTTCAAAGAATCTGGTACCCAGTACTATGTATGGCACATCATTTGTTAGCATCTTTTCCTCAAGTAATCGTGATTGAAAATTAGTTCTATACAGGACAGCTATCTGACTTGGATTTACTTTTTCACTATTATTATTTCCTGCTATTAATTCTTTTGCTTTGACCGCAACCAGCTCGGCCTCACTTTCCCCATCCCAGGTTGGCATAACTTCTATTAGTTCACCCATGCCCTCTTTTGTAAAAAGGTTTTTATCTTTTCTGATTATATTTTTCTTAATCGCATCATTAGCTAGCTTTAATATATTACCTGTTGATCTGTAATTTTCTTCAAGTAGTATGACTTTGGAATTTTTAAAATCAGATTCAAAATTCATAATATTTTTAAGATTAGCTCCGCGCCAAGAGTATATATTTTGATCGGTATCACCCACTACACATATATTATTTTGATCTTTATTAATTAAAAGTTTTGATAATTCATACTGCGCCTCATTCGTATCTTGATACTCATCAATGTGTATATACTTAAAAAGATTCTGATATCTATTTCTAACTTCAGCGTTATCACGCAGTAACTCTACACACTTAATTATAAGGTCATCAAAGTCAAAAGCGCTTTGAGCGCGTAATTCTTTTTCATAATTCTCCCAAGCATTACAGGTTATCTCCATACTGTAATTAGCAACTTTTTTACGAAGGTCCTCTACTGTTTTAAAGTCTCCCTTTTCGCGGCTAATAGCATTTCTTATTTTACTTGGCTCATATATTTTTGTGTCTACGTCAATACTGTCCAAATATTTTTTGACTATACTTTTACTATCATCACTGTCGAGTATTACAAAGTTTTTACTCAGTCCCATCTTATCTGCTTCACGCCTTAGTATCCACATACCCAGCGAGTGAAAAGTTTTTACTGTCGGCACATTATACAATCCTCGCATCATGCCTAGCTCGTCATATTCGTCACTTAGATTCTCTTCTCTCAGTCTCATCATTATTCTCTCCCTCATTTCTTTTGCGGCCTTATTGGTAAAAGTAACACAAAGAACATTACGCGGCTCTACCCCACTTTTAATAATGTTAACCACACGCTCGACTATTGTTTTCGTTTTCCCAGCACCAGCACCTGCTAATATTAGTAATGGTCCACTAATATTATTTGCTGCCTCATCTTGCTTGTCGTTTAGTTTTATTTTTTTATTTTCTGTCATATTTTTGTATTTTTATTATGGCCAAAATATCGGATCTTGTTTTTGGTGTAAAATTCTTAAAATAATAATTTCTTTATCTATTATTTCAAAAAATAATGCATAAGGGAATTTATGTAAGTTAACTCTTCTGTAATTTTTATATCTAATTCTGTATATTTCTGGACCAACTTTTATTTGAG
>JAYTMX010000049.1:0-2849 GCA_043728155.1 bacterium | reverse complement strand
CCGTAAAGGTATGGCCCCAATAGATTCTATTGTTGCTAAGTATGGTGAGATGGCAGTATTACAAGAAATGACTGACCTCGCTATTAATAAAAGCTATCCGGAAGTAATTATCGGAGAGAAGATACATGTAATCGGTGAGCCGCATATTCACATTGTCACCCTTGAAAAAGATAAAGACTTTGTATACCATGCGCATGTTCCTGTGTACCCTGCTATCGAGTTACCTGATTATAAAAAAATAGCAGCAGACACTGCAAAAGAAATTAATACTAATCCAGAGAAAGAGGTAAAAGACACGACTGATGAAGAGTTAAATAATATTATGAAGGGGCTAAGCGATGAAGTAAAAGCTACCACTCCTGATATTGAAAATAAAATAAAAGATAATCTTAAAATAGAAAAAGGATTAATGCTTAAAAATGAAATCAGAGCTATAACTATGGAGAATCTAGTTAATGCAACTAATGACAAAAATATTGATTGCTGGCCAGAAGGATTCAAAGATACTGATAAAGCTCAGATAGTTGCCCTAGAAATATCTAAAAAAGAAAATATAAAAGTAAGCGAAGAGGAAATTGACGCCGAAGTAATAAAGCTAATGATGCATATACCTCACGAGGAAGTTGCGAGCGGTAAAATAGACGAGGAAAGAGTAAAGGCTTATGCCCTACAAATCATTACTAATGAAAGAATGTTTGTGGCTTTAGGTGTTTAGTAAAGTAAAAAACTAAGACTTAACCCAGTAGGCAGATTTTATATAAGCCTACTGAATCAAACAAATAGCGGCGCCTTCGGCGCCGCTATTTGTTTTGGTTTTAGTTTATACTATTTACTTAACCCCTTGTCCTCGTCCATCTCTTTTCTAAATTCTTTTAAATTACTCCAAAAGTGTTTTACATAAGCTTTATTCTTAACAGACTTTTTTACAAAGCTGTCTCTTAGAACAGAATATATCCAATCAAATAAACTTTGTACTAATGATAAGAATTTTATACTGAGTAGATGTATATAGTGTAGAATAAAGTAATATATTTTTACAAATCTTCTAAGTGAGAATTTTAATATAGACTCATAAGTCTTAACGGCAGTGTTAACTGAGCTGTAATTCTCGTCTATTTCTAAAATCTCAGTATTTTTATTTAAAAATTTATAATGCTTAAATATATTAAATACAAAATACAGGAAAAATAAAATGCTTAAACTAATTAAAATAAACAAAGTTGTATCAAATAGGTTAAGCATAATATTTTAGTAATTTACAAAGTTAATTAGATTGCAAATCTAACTATTTTAGTTAGTTTTACATTCTCTCCAAATTTTTGTACCGCACCAGATAATCTCTCTTCCACAGTTAAGCTACTATCTTTGATAAATGCCTCTTTTAGAACTTCTTCTAAGTTATCATTACCCATAGCGGCTACATGCATAGCAAGATCGTAACCAAGAGCTTTGAATTCATCATTCTTAGCTACAAAGTCTGTCTCACAACTAAGTACTGTCATCGCACCCATCATCGCTGTTGAGTGAACATAAGATGATACGGCACCAGCAGCTAATTCACGATCTGATCTTTTCTCAGCAGCTACTTGACTGTACTCTTTTAACACCTCACGAGCTTTGTCAGCATCACCATTTGATGCGTCTAATGCTTTTTTGATTTGAGCTAGTGATAAACCAGTCTCTTCTCTTAATGTTTTTATAATGTCCATATAATTAAGCAATAGCTTTTTTAATATTCTCAAGCATTTCGCGTACTACGCCTGGCGCAGCATCGTTACATACTATTGGGTATTCGACTGCATTAATGTCACAGTCAGTGTTACAAAGAGCAACAACTGGAACACGTACACGCTTTGCTTCGTCTACTAACATCCATTCTTTTTTACTATCTACGATAACAATAGCACCTGGCATACCGTTGATTGTAGACATACCTCCAAAGTTTTTATCGAGTCTTTCAATATCTTTTTGTATCAGGCCTTGTTCTTTTTTTGTATAAACTTCTAATTCACCATTTTCTTTTTGTTTTAAAGTGTTTTGTAACTTTTCAATTCTTTTCTTCATTTGAGGAAAATTTGTAAAAATACCTCCGATATATCTGTCGGCTATGTATGGTTGACCAGCAGCGAGCGCAATCTCTTTTACGATTTGCTTCATTTCTGGCTTTGTACTTACAAATACCACCTGCTTGTTAGCATCAGTAACTGATTTCAAAAAATCAACCGCAGTTTTGTACTGATCTACTGTTTTGTTTAAGTCTATAAAATCAACTCCGTTAGCAGCAGAGACCACAAATGGCTTTGCTGACGGGTGACGGCGAGTACGAGTGTACCCATAATGAGCGCCGATTTTTGCTAAGTTTTCTTTATTAATTGTTGACATATTAGACACGTATTATAGCATTTTTACCCTACTTTTGCAAGATAAAATAAAAAACAAGAATATATTGTTTTTGACGCTGTCGTGTAGGGTCCCAAGTCTTTTTTAAAGACTTTTGTCTTGGGATTAAGCGCGAGGAAAAAATAATATATTCTTGTTTTTATTTAATCTGAATCACCCTCTGAAAAGTCCCCAGTAAAGTTATTGAGCGCATCAAAAATAGGTTCCAGGTTACCTATCATAATTTTTGGTAAACCGTGCCATGATTCTTTTATTCTGTGATCTGTGACCCTATCTTGTGGAAAGTTGTAGGTTCTAATTTTTTCGCTTCTATCTCCTGTTCCCACTTGTGACTTTTTATCAGCACTTACTTTTGCATTATCCTCTTCTTCGGCTTTAGCGTCTAGCCTTGCTTGCAACATTTCTAATGCCCTCTCTTTATTCTTTAATTGTGAGCGCTCGATAGTACA
>JAYTMX010000048.1:0-6916 GCA_043728155.1 bacterium | reverse complement strand
GTATCCAAGCTTACCCGTCTCCTCACCGATACGTGTCATCTGCACCATAATATTTGGTATCATCGGCTCATCGGCGAGTGCTACTGATAATGCTTTTCCGTCTTTTACTTTTTCTGCAACACGCTCGAAAACTTTTTTAAATACATAATTATCCACAACGTCAGCAGT
The DNA here is from genome assembly GCA_043728155.1 of bacterium. Taxonomy (GTDB): domain Bacteria; phylum Patescibacteriota; class Minisyncoccia; order Phycocordibacterales; family UBA5272; genus JAUPVO01. The sequence goes on along the minus strand of JAYTMX010000048.1, from coordinate 6,748 downwards.
GATTTGTAATGACTGAACAATAGGTACACCAGACCCGATCATAGTGTCTATATTATCAGCAAAACGAGATAAATATAATTTTTTGTATAGCCCTGATATAAGTGGTATCTTAAGTTTTAACTCATCAAAATAAGCCCTACCCTCTGGAGTTTTAATGTAACTAGTTATATAATATCCGATTCCTACAAATGCTGGAATTATAAGATACCAATACTGCTTTAATGCATCAGAAACAAATATAATACCTTTTGTAAAGGCTGGAACTTCTTGCCCCTGTTCAGTTATAAGGTTAACTAATTTTGGCAATACAAATAACGCCATAATCATCATAACTATAAAAAAAGTTATGATAACAAAAGTAGGATAAGTTAAAGCTTTCTTTGTTTTCTGTACTAACTCATAATTACGTTCTATATACTCGGCGAGATATTCAAAAGTTTCTTTTAACTTACCTGTCTCCTCACCACTACGCACCATAGAAATAAAAAAAGAGTCAAAGACATCACTGTGCCTAGCCATTGCTTTGTATACCTGCATACCACTTTGTATATCGTCTCCAATTATCTTATACCTTTCAGCTAGCCCGACAGAAGAAGCTTCTGTAGAAAGAAGTCTAAATGAACGCAATATCTGCACGCCACCACCAATGAGTGTTGATAACTGCTTTGTCGAAATTACAATGTCTTTTGTAGTAATTTTTTTATTAAATTTTTCAAAAATATTTGCACTCTCGTCTACTAATGTCTCTTCGACATTAATAACTATATTACCTTCTGACTGTAACTTTGTAATTACGTTTTCACGACTAACATCCTCAGTGAATCCTTCTCTGATGCTTGTGTCTTGTGCGAATATTTTATATTTATACTTCATATTTATACTTCGTAATTATCAATCAACTGATCAAATAGTTTTGGATTCTTAGCAACACGCACTGCCTCATCTAATGCTATATCGCCGCGTAATACCGCGTCAGATAGACACCTGTCAAAACTAATCATACCACTAGTCATACCGGTATCGATAATATTATCTATCTCGTGTGTTCTCTTTTCGCGTATCAGGTTCTGTACCGCGCTGTTAACTAACATGAGCTCGTATATAGGAATCAGACCTCCACCAATTTTTGGCACCAATCTTTGTGAGAATACACCAATGAGTGATGCTGCTAGCTGTGTTCTAACTTGATCTTGCTGATTAGAAGCAAAACTGTCTATAATACGATCAATAGTCTGAGATGCAGAATTAGTATGTAGTGTCGAAAAAACAAGATGCCCTGTCTCAGCTGCAGTCACTGCAGTTCTGATCGTATCATTATCACGCATCTCACCAACGAGAATGACGTCAACGTCTTGACGGAATGCCGCCTCGAGCGCAATAGCAGCTGACGGTGCATCATACCCTATCTCACGCTGCATGATATAGCTTTTATCTGACTCATGAATATACTCTATTGGGTCCTCAATGGTTGTAATCATTCTCTTTTCATTTTTGTTGATCTCGTTAATCATCGCAGCGAGTGTAGTAGACTTTCCTTGACCTACTGGTCCGACCACCAAAAAGAATCCTTGATCTTTTTTAGCTATCTCGTATATCGCTGGCGGCAGATTAAGGTCTTGTATACTTTTTACTTTTGGAATTAACCTAAGCACAAGTGCTACTGTCCCCATTTGAAAAAAAGCATGCCCTCTTAACCTATATTCATTATTATGAACATAAGAAAAGTCTACTTGTTGTTTTTCTAAAAACTGTTTATATTTTTCGTCGTCTATCATCTCACGAAGTATGGCGACGGTATCAGTTGGTTTTAATTTTGGAACCTTAGCTATAGTTATGAGTTCGCCATGTATTCTAACAGCGGGACTCATACCTGAGACCATATGTATGTCTGATCCAGTTTCTTTTACTAGTGTAAAGATTAGATTATTAAGTAGTTCTGAATAGGAGAAATTATCTTGCATATATATATTATACAGTAATATATTTTTTATAGTCCAGCGATTTCCACAAAAGGCACAATACCATCCATTGATTTTAACATTGCATCTTCTTTCATTGTTATCATTCCTTTTTCTCTTGCTATCTCATATAATTTATCATCACCAACTTTTTTAAGTATGGCATTTTGTATATCATTATCTATTTCTAATATCTCAAGTACTGGTATACGCCCCCTTGTTCCTGTTGGACACTCTTCTACTGGCACAGCCTCGTTAAAGTTTCTGTTAAGATTAAGTTCATCTTTGTAAACTTGTGGCAGGTCAGCAAATTGCTTGTCTTTGACTGCTTGCATCATCTCGCTGTCTTTTATTTCAGATATACATTTTGGATATATTTGAGGTACTAGGCGCTGAGCGATTGCAAGGCAAAGTGTCGGCGCTATCAAGTATGGGTCAACCCCCATATCTGTCAGGCGCGATATTATACCAATACTATTATTCGTATGTATGGTAGAAAAAACTAAGTGACCAGTCAGCGCAGCTTGAATAGCTAGCTGAGCCGTCTCAGCATCACGTATCTCACCTACCATAATTACGTCTGGATCTTGGCGAAGTATAGAGCGAAGACCAGATGCAAAATCATAACCTATTTCTGGAAATATCTGAGACTGATTCATGTTAGGTACATTGTACTCGATTGGGTCCTCAAGAGAAACAACATTTCTTTTCTCTCTATCTATTTGATTAACCATGGAATATAATGTTGTTGTCTTACCACTACCTGTTGGACCACTAATTAATATGAGTCCAAAGGGACGCTCGAGAGCTTTTCTTATTTGCTCTAAATGAACTTTGTTAAAACCTATATCCTCTAACTTTTTAACTCCGCGGAAACTGTCAAGTATACGCATAACTATTTTTTCACCATAATATCCAGGCATACTAGAGACACGAAAATCTATTTTGTGCCTATCTAACTTTATAGAAAAGCGCCCATCTTGTGGCTTTCTCTTTTCATCAATCTTCATATCAGATAATATTTTAAGGCGCGCTGTTAAGCTGGCGTGTAATGTTGCTGGTAGTAATAACTTTTGTTGTAGGACACCATCAATTCTGTATCTAACTTTTACATTCTCACCAACATGCTCAATATGTATGTCACTTGCTTTTAAGTCTATAGCTTCTTTTAAAATAATATTAACAATATCTTCTACCGAGTTCTCATTAGAATCAACAGTTGATATTGACTTGGAATCAGAAATGTCTAAGACATCTTTTACTGCTGCGGCGTTAGCTCCTGACTTTACGTCGTTCAAAACAAAGTTAGCATCTTTTTTTATGCTTTCATAGTCATAATATACCTCACTACCCTTTTCATATTCGCCATATGATATAACACGCAGCTCGTATCCAACTTTTTTTTCAAGACAATCTCTCTCTATCGCACCAAGTGCGCCATCCTTTTCAAAATCAACTATTCCTATTATTAATTTATTTTCTAAAAAATCTATTGGTAACACATTATATTGTCTTGAAAACTGCTCATCTATGTACGATAAATTAGCTATGCTAATACTTATCTCTTTGTCATATGGTAATATACCAGACATCTCACTTCTGATGTTTTTAATATCTTGTTCACTGACACCGAGCTTAATAAGGTCATCATCTGGACGTAATATATCTTCTGAATCTAGTCTGTTAATAATATCTCTTGCAAGTAAATCATTTATAAGACCTCTCTTAACTAATTGATTAAGTAAGTTCATGATTAGATAGCGAACGGATTATATCTACCCTTATAATTAGAAGGTGTTATGTTTATATTAATATCATTGCTGTAATTAAATATTCTGTTCAAGACATTATCTATCTCGGTGAACTTGATTCCATTTTTCTTAAAGTCACTAAGTATGGTGTATGTCTTACCAGCTAGTGGATTCTGTACTTTAGCCTCATAGTCAGTAGTAAAGAAGTTAATTAAAAAGTAACTAATAATTACTAAAAATATTACCAAGCAAGAAGTTGTGACTATCTTACCCTTACTATACACTCCTATATTATTTATTTTATCCATTAATTTCATAAGTTTCTGCGGTTATTATATATTTAACTTCATTAAAAATGCTATCACTTTCTGATGATGTTATATTTAGACTTTTAATGTTGTATATCTCGAGACTATTCTCGAACTCTTTTACAAAGTTAAAGAAATTAAAGTAGTCTCCTTTCACATTAAAAGATATTTCATACACTTTTTTTGATTGCTGAGCTGCTTGATTATTTGATAAGCTTGGTTTTGTAAACTTAAAATCAGACACGCTTAATTTGTTCTTAAGCCCTAAATTATATATATCATTAATATTTCTTGCGACGTCTTTTTTACTTGGAGCAGCTTTTATTATTTTATCAAGATAATCTTGCGATATATTGTTAAAGGCTTCTACATCTTTGTCTACGTTACCATTTAATTCACGAGCTGTGGTCAAGTAATCTGTTATACTTTTGTTTTTATAATACTCATTAATGAATCCATTTAACTTAAGATTATTAAATCCGAGTCCATTATAAGCTGGTATTACTACTACAAAAAATATAGCTCCAGATATTATAAGTAACAAAAGATTAATTATATTTTTATTCATCATAGATTTTTAATTATTACAGGCTTAGTCGTAGTTGAAGATGTCGGAAATAGTGGGTTAACTAGGGTTGTGTTTACATTAGTTGTAGTAGAGGCAGGCTGAGTGGTCGTAGCCAAATTTTTAATTTTATCTTTTTTTGTCTGAACTTGTTTTGATGCGTCATATTCTTTTTCTTCTATTTCAGAGAGTACAGATCTAATTCCAGAATCAATACTAACATCTAACGAAAACAACACCTTTCTAACACCCTCTACTTCTGTAGCTGAGATTGAGATTAGCTCTACTTTATTTATAAGATTAGCGTAAGTGGGATTTTTAAGTCTATCCATTTGCTTTATAACATCCTCATAAGACTCAGAAGCTCCAACTAACTTTACGACTGTAATTTTACCCTTGTTAAGATATGACATATTAGTTATATAGGCATTTTTTTCTATCGAGTCCCCGATAACAGTTAAAAATAGTGGTATATTTGGCTCTGACTTTTGTATCTCATCTAATGTTGTAATTCTCTTAGACAAATTCAACATACTGTCTAATGGTAGAGTCTCGAGTCTTTTTTCTATACTTGCTATTTCTTCTAGTGCCATTTTTGATTTATATGAAAAGTAAAAAGATAAGCCATAAAATACTAAACCCATAAAAATACAAATACATAACAAACACACTAAAAGTATTCTAATAGGGTCTGGCCTCTCATTTTGAGTTATGTTATTTACAAAAGTGTTATTTCTGAGTGGTGGCATAATATTAAAAATTAATTATTTCTGATAATGCTAAGCCGATAGCATTATTGTATGTTGGGGAATTTTTGACAGCTAGATCTTTTATCGTTTCTGGTATGTATAATCTGTCAAAAGAATTTATCTTAATAACTTTTAAATCTTTGAATTCTTGTTCTAAGAATTTAAGAATATTATTAATTTTTGATCCTCCCCCACTAATATATAGTGTACTACATTTAACGTCAAACTTTCTTGAAAAATTATTTTGTATGTGAATAACCTCTTCGCAAATGTGATGCATAGTTCTACTAGCAATATCAGACTCCATCTTAGAACTTTCCATAATATCTAATTGGAAAAATTTATTATGTGCTGTTACATAATCGAGTGACAATCCAGTTTTTATATTCACAACTATCTCATTAACTCCCTTACTAAAAGTATCAGCGCCATATATTACACTATCTACTATATATAGGACACTGGTACTACTTGCTCCAAAGTCTACAACCATACTCATATCATGATTTTGATCTACAATATTACGTACTAATCCAAACATGCTTGGTTCTAATTTATAATTATCTTTTTTTATAAAGTTAGTCGCATAGTTAATTCTCTCTATTTCTTTATTTTTAATTGCAACTACGAGTACATGCAAATTGTTTTCATCTTCTTTTAATATATTAAAAGAAATAGATAATTCACTAACTGGAAGTAAAGTATATTTTCTAAATTCAAGCTCCACCAAATCATTTAAAAATGGTTTCACTTTTTGTGAGAAAGTAATTAATTTAAACTGGCAGGCTGACATTGGAATGCCGACTGTAATGTTTCTGCATTCTGATTTTGATATCTCGTACAGGTCCGACATGGCACGACGCAAATCTTCGTGACCTAGCTTAACTATGTCTCCTGCTTCTTTGCCAACATACTTACCCAGTTGCAGTTCAGTATAATTATTTAAAACTAATTTATCATTATCACGTACTATGTCAACGAGCTTTATACTAGACTCGCCAATGTCTATGCCAACACTTCTCTTATCTACTTTGTTAAAAATTCCGAACATATGTTTTATATTTTTATATAATCTATATAATATTTATTATATTATTTCTTATCATAATTATATAATAAATAAATATAAAAAGATAAAACATATACACAAAAACAAAACAACTCTTTCGAGTTGTTTTGAAGGAAAAATATCGATTAAGATTATTTTCTTTTTGCTACTTTTTTAACAGCTTTTTTAGCGACTTTCTTCGCTACTGTTTTTTTAGCAACCTTTTTAGCTGGAGCTTTCTTTGCAACCGCTTTTTTAGCGACTACCTTCTTTGCTGGAGCTTTTTTTGCAACTTTTTTAGCTGCTGATTTTTTTGCTACTGCCATAGTAATTATATAGATTTAAAACTTATGAGAGTGGGTGACTGAT
>JAYTMX010000047.1:0-15416 GCA_043728155.1 bacterium | reverse complement strand
ACACAGAGTGGACAGGGATGCTGATGAAGCAGTAGAAAAGTTATTTAAAATATTACCAAAAGAATGGTTCAGAGTTAAAATACAAGCTTATGTAAAAGGTAGAATACTCGCTAGTCGCTCGATCTCAGCTCTTAGTAAAGACGTAACAGGACACCTGTACGGAGGAGACATTACTCGTAAAATGAAGCTGCGCGAGAAACAAAAAGAAGGTAAAAAGCGTATGCAGGCCGAAGGTAAGGTATATATCGGTCATGAGACATTTTTAAAGATGATGAAGTAAGTATTGTAAAATAAAATAAGCGCGGCCGAAGGCCGCGCTTATTTTATTTTTTATTATGCTACAAAGAGTGACAAGATTGTTGGAACTATTAAAGATAATATCAAAACAATTCCTACTGCTCCAAATACTATACGTATCATTTTTTTATTTTCTGGTTTAAACATATTTTTATTTTTGATTATTATGATATAATTTAACATAAATATGGAAAATATACAATATAAATTAAAATCTAGTAAGAACGCAAAAAGATTTTTGTATTCTTACTTTACTATATTTATTATTTTCTTACTATCTTTATTTATATTATTAGAATCTTTTAGATTTTTGGAAAAGAAAATAAAAATAAATGAAAACAAAGACTTGGTAAAAAATGAATTAAATAAAATAGAAAATAACATAGATAATAAAAGAAAAGAAATAAGCAAGTTATCAACTGATGATGGACAAGAGGTTTACTTTAGAGAAACGTTACCAGTTGGCTTACCAGAAGAAAAAGTAGTCATTTTGTACAGGCCCACCACCTCGCCAGTACTCATAATGTCAACTAGTACTGAAGGTGTTTGGAATGGTCTTAAAAAAAGAGTTAATTATTTTATCGATAATTATACTAATTTATAATAAAAAATAGCCGGGCAAAGGTTTTTATGATATAATTAAATGATAAGATTAACTTTAAAATAATAAAAATATATGGAAAACAAAGTAGAACAAGTAGTAGAAATATACTCGACACCGACATGTCACTTTTGTCATTTGGCAAAAGATTGGTTTACCGAGAAGGGTGTAAAATTTGTAGATTATGATGTGTCTACAGATATTGAAAAAAGAAAACATATAATGGAAGTGACAGGGCAGATGGGTGTACCAGTTATAATAATAGGTGCTGACGTAGTGATTGGTTTTAATCAATCTAAATTAGAAGAGTTGCTTAATATAAAGTAACACTTGCCCCTGATAGTTAAATGGATATAACTAATCCGTCCTAAGGATTAATTGTGGGTTCGATTCCTGCTCAGGGGACAAAAATTAAATTAATATGACACAAACAAATCAAGAAAAATTAGATGAGATGTATGAACTCATAAAAGAAAATAATGAGATACTAAGCGGACTACTTCGTCGCGAGCGCATATCTAATTTTTTTAGGATAATGTATTGGCTCATAATAATCGGAACCATATTTGGAGTTTATATATACATACAACCATTAATTCAAAGTCTAACCTTTAACTTTCAAAGCTTGCAAACCGGATTAAATAAACTAAATGAAGCTTCTACTAATTTGCCAGAAGTCAGTAGAATAAAAGATTTCCTAAATAGTTTTATAAAAAAGTAGTAAATAAATAAGATTATACAAAAATTATTGTAAAGTATTTTAGTTTATTTTTTAAGATAAATATGTTATAATATATTTGTAAGTAAGCCGAGATAGCTCAGTTGGTAGAGCATTTCCCTGAAGAGGAAGGGGTCCCCGGTTCGAGCCCGGGTCTCGGCACCAGAAAAAATTGTAAACAAACAAGTAAGTAATAAAAATAAAAGCTCTAATTAAATTAGAGCTTTTATTTTGTTTAGATAGATTTAACTTTTAATTTTGTTTGTTTTGCCTTATCAATCTTTGGCATTCTGATTATTAGTAAGCCATGCTTTTCTACAGCTTCTGAATCCTCAATTATTACTTCATGTGGTAAAAGTATTGTTCTGGTAAAATTACCCCAATACAATTCACGGTAAAAGTAATCATCATCACCAACTGCATTATTACCATCGCGCTTACCTTTGATTGTTACCATGTCACGAGTGATAGACAGGTGTAAATCTTCTGGCTTTACTCCAGCTACCATGGCCTCGATTATAATATCAGTATTAGTCTGATATACATCAACTGATAATTCACCTTCCTCCTCTTCCATCTCTTCATCTTCGTACTCATCTTGAATGGCCTGGATTTGAGATCTTCTTTTTGGTTCCGCGTGATCTATAGTCCCAGAAGATTTTTTAGTTGCTCTTGGCTTTGGAGCTTCCTCTTCGTACTCATCTTCATCATTAATATCTATCATTTCTTCTTCATCTTCTACGGTGATTGTTCCGGCGAGTCTTTCAAAGAAACTTTTTTTATCTTTTAACATAGTTATATTTGTATTTTTTTATTGCAAAATTATTTTATATACTTTTATTATACATTATATTTTAATGATATATGTCAAATGTATAAATGTGATTGTGGATATCTATTTTCTGTAAATAAATTATTTTATCCACTTCGTAATTATTAATTTGCTTTCATTTTCTAGCTTAATATATTTCCAGATTTGCTCGGTGATGAAAGGCATGAATGGATGTAGGGTAATAATATTTTCGCGCAGTATCATAAGTAGTAACTTTTGAGCACTAAGCTTATTATTGTCTTCTAATATATTTATTTTTTTTGCTTCTATTATAATATCGCAAAATGTTTTCCAAAAATAGTCATATAACTTTTCAGTTGCTAGATGTAATCTAAAGTTTTCAATATCACAAGTAATTTCTTTTTGTTTTTCACGCCAAAGATCAAAAGTATTTTTATCTTCTTCTGTGAATTCTGTTTCATATAGCTTTGTTAAATCAAAATCAGCGCAGCGCTCGAGAGTAAAGCGAGTCGCATTCCAGATTTTATTAGCAAACTTTTTATAAGCTTCTATTTTCTTTGGGTCTAGGTTCATGTCAGCTCCCGGTGCATTATTAACTATTAATCCCATACGCAGAGCATCAGTCCCATATAAATCAGATATCTCTAATGGGGATATTACATTACCTTTACTTTTGCTCATTTTTTTGCCTTTTGCATCACGCACCAAGCCATGTAGATATACAGTCTCAAATGGAACTTTTCCAGTTTTATATATACCAAGCATTATCATACGCGCTACCCAAAAGAATAATATGTCAGCACCTGTTTCCATTACCTGAGTAGTATAATATTTTTTAAAGTCACCTTCTTTAGAGTTCTGAAGTGTAACAAATGGCCACTGCCCAGATGAGAACCAAGTATCGAAAGTATCTATTTCTTCTACTAATACACTATTACATTTTTTACATTCAGTTAATTTATTTTTTAAATCTACGTAACCGCTATCACAAGTAGGGCATAGTTTTGCAGGTATTTTAATTCCCCAAACTATTTGCCTAGATATATTCCAGTCTTGTATGTTTTCCATCCAGTGATGAAAGACTTTTTCATGTTGCTCGCTTAATATTTTGACCTCTCCATTTTTAACAGCAGCCAAAGCTTTTTCAGCAAGTGGTTTCATTTTTACAAACCATTGATTTTTTATTTGAGGCTCTATTTCTCTCTCGCACTTATAGCATACAGGTACTTCATGAGTATATTCTGTGTCCGTTTTTACGAGCAATCCTTTCGCTTCTAATTTTTCAACTATTTTTATACGAGCATCTTTTATATTCATGCCAGCAAATTCTGGACCGGCTACAGGTAATAATTTTCCTCTCTCATCTATTATTTGTTCCCACTCTAGATTATGGCGTTTTGCAATCTCAAAGTCTATAGCAGAATGCCACGGAGTAATAGTCATAGCTCCTGTTCCTTTTTCAGGATCACTAGCTACATCTTTTATTACAGTAGCCTCTATCTCACCATTAATCCATTCTACTTTTATTTTTTGACCATGAGTATATTTCGAATATCTTTCATCATCTGGATTAACTACAACATACTTGTCTCCAAATTTTGTCTCTGGTCTGACAGTGCCGATAGTGAATGGTCCATATTTAAAATAGTAAAAAGGGTCTTTTTTTGTTAAATACTCTGTCTCAAGATTAGAGAGAGATGTCTGATGTTTTGAGCACCAGTTAACTATTCTTTTACCACGATATAGTAAATGATCATCTTCTAATTTTTTAAAAGTGTCGTATACAGTTTCTACAATACCTTTGTCTAACGTAAATATCTCACGAGACCAGTCACAACTTGCCCCTAATTGTTTTATTTGATTCTCCATAAAAGATTTATTAAATAGAGTAAAGTCCATTATTTCCTTGTATAGCTCTTCTCGAGTTAAATCAAAACGACTGCGGCCTTGTTTTTCTAAAACTTTCTCATATACAACCTGAGTTTCAAATCCAGCATGGTCAGCTCCTGGCAACCATAATGTCCTGTAACCATTCATCCTTTTGTATCTGGATAAAATATCTTGTATTGTCACAAATAGAGCGTGCCCGGCATGTAGTGAACCATTCGCATTTGGTGGAGGCATTATTATAGTGTAGGTTTTTTCTTTTCCATCAGCGTCCAAGATAATATTTTCCTTTGGTAGATTATCTGGGTTAAAATATCCTCCAACAAATTGATGTCCGACTTTTTCAAAGTCATCTTTATTCTCCCACTCTTTATACAGATTTTCTTCTAAGCTTTTCCAATCATAAGGTGAAAACAAGCTAGATGCATCTTTATTATTAAAAATTAATTTTTCACTGTTCATGCATATAATATAGCATAAAATAGAAAAGATTTGAAATATATGTTATCATATTTAAAAATAAGCATAATAAGAAAATTATATGAAAGTAAAAGAAAGTGAGATTAAAATAGTTAAAGAAAAGAAAAAAATAATTACAGAAGATAAGGGAAACATATTTAAAAATATAAAAGTCAAAAGAGGGTTAGATGGCTTTGGGTTATTTGCAATGGAGAATATTGAAAAAGGAGAAAAAATTGTAGAGTATATAGGTAATATTTTACTTGGCGAAGACGCAGTGAATGCAAAAGAAAATATGTATTTGTTCGAAGTTAATAAAAATAAGACAATAGATGGTAGTGTCAGGTGGAATACAGCAAGGTATATAAATCACAGCTGTGCTGGTAACGCCGAAAGTGAAATCAGGAAGGGTAGAGTCTATGTAGTTTCTACTAAAAATATAAAATTAGGAGAAGAGATAGTATATGATTACGGTGAGATATTCTTTAAAGAATATATTGCCCCAAAAGGATGTAGATGCGCAGCAAAAAAGCATTTGTATTCAAAGTAAGAGTTAAATAAAAGTTCTGTAGTTATAAAAGTAAGTGTGTTGACTTTTTATTATTTTAATGTTAAGATAAGGGTTCTTTTGTATTTTTTAAATTCAAAATATTCGTCCTTTTTTAATTTATTTTTTGGAGATACTATGAAAGTTTCTAAGTTTGCTTCTTTGGTTTTAGTTGTTTTGTTTTCGTTTTTGCTTGCTGCCTGTGGCGGCGGAGTAGAGAAGGAAACTGTTTATATTCAAGGTGCGACTGTAACCAATGTCATCACAAATACGGTAACAGTAGCACAAGTTAGTAATAATACTCCTCCATCAGATACTGACATATCAATATTACCGATTTCTGGCGACCCTAATATTACAGATTTTGTGGTCGGACAGAAACGAGTGCCACTGATTAATTTCAGATTATCTACTCATGGTGGCCCAGTATCGTCGATTGCTTTGATCAATGCTACTGGAGAAAGCATACAATCCATCTTTGACATATCAAAGTTTATACTTCGAAAGTCGAACAGTGGAGAGTCTACTAATTTACTTGCTTCTATCGAAGAGGGTAAATTAGTTCTTGATTTCCCTAACAAATTTTACGCCAGCAGTCAGAATGGGTCTCCTTCGGGAGAGTATTACATACAAGCAGACATAAACTCTGAACTATCAGTCGAAAAAGCGGGCATGACTCTCGAGTTTAGAGTCTCAAGTGTACAAGCCTATTCAACTAACAAAAAAGTTTTTATCGGTGATGATGTTAAGGGCAATAAGATACAATTGAACCAAAGTCAAGAGTTCGCATTGCCCTCAATTGCTACTCAAAGTAGTAGTGTGCTGACTAGTATTGGTGCAAACAAAAAAAGCTTTACATTTGAGTGTCCTTTGACTGCTAGCTATTGCCTGCTAGACTCCTTGAGCTTTTCTAATTCATATTACCAAAGTAGTGTTTCTTTTTACGACGGTGATAATATAATTAGAGCTGCTTTCATTAATAGCGATCAGTACAGCACTAATGCTAGTCTTAATGTCTATATTCAGCCAGGAACCACAAAAGAAATAAATGTGGTTGTGGATTACCTACCCCTGCCATCCACGATGAGTGGCTATAGTGATCACTTCTATATTCAGGGTATTGAGGCTAATGTCTCGGGAAGAGTAGTATCTCCCAAGATTAAAGACTCAAACTGTGAAGCTATCTTCAACGATGGTAATTGTAAGGGTTAATTTTTAACTCAGATAACGTGACAGCAATTTTGCACTTCTAGTGTGAAATTGCTGTTTTTTTATTAAGTCCTCTTATTTACTTTTATTTTATGATATAATTAAATTATACAAATCTATGCAAATAAATATCACACATCATAATTTTGAATTAACAGAAGCCATTACTAATTATATTAACGAAAAGCTGGGTCAAGTAAAAAATCACATATCTTTAAAAGAGGATGAGGTTATGACGCTTAACGTTGAAGTTGGTAAAATCAGTGCTCACCATAAACATGGTAATCACTTTCAGATAAAAGCTAATCTAAAATATGGAACTCGTAGTATTCATATTAGTAGTGTTAATGAAGATCTATACAAAAGTATAGATGAAGCAAAAGATATGATTAATAATGAAGTTGTTAACGGAGGGGATAAAAGCAGAAGTATTATGAAAAGATTTGCAAGAAGATTTAAAAATATTATTAAAATGGGTAACTAATTTTCACGATTTATGTCAGAAAATAAAGATTATAATAATAAAATGGGCTGGACATATACATGGATAGCAATTGGATTTTCTCTACTTGCTATATTCATAAGTCTATACTACACAAATAGTGATATTAAAAAAGCAGAAATAAAAGTAACAAATAATTTAAATATTAAAAATGAAAAAGAAAATAATGCAAATGCTGGGGGAGTACTTACTGGCGATATTAATACCAGTAATAATAGCCAAAATAATGTCACTAGTAACACGCAAAAAGAAATAGTAATTAAAAAAGAAATCAAAAATATGAAAACAGCAATAATTAAAACAAATATGGGCGAGATAGAAGTAGAGCTTAATCTAGACCTTACCCCAAATACAGCCGAGAATTTTAAAAAATTAGCAGCCTCTGGATTTTATGATGGGGTTAGATTCCATCGTGTTATAAAAGACTTTATGATACAAACTGGTGACCCTCAGTCAAAAGATTTATCTAAAAAAAGTATGTGGGGAACTGGTGGTCCAGGATACAAATTTGCAGATGAGCTAAAGGGTGACGAAAAGTATCCAGTAGGTACGCTAGCTATGGCGAACTCTGGACCTAATACTAATGGTTCGCAATTCTTTATCGTCACTGCGCAGCCAGGATATCCGTTACCAGCACTCTATACTGTATTTGGAAAAGTAACAAAGGGATTAGATAATGCTCTTAAAATAAATGAGACCGCGACAGACGGATCAGATAGACCACTAAAGGATGTAATTATCGAGAGTGTGAGCATAAAATAAATATTATTAGTAATATTAATTATATAAAAATAAAAACTGTATTTTAATACAGTTTTTATTTTTGATAGATATTAATTATTTTAATTACTTTCTAAGTAACCTCTTTTAAAATCTTGAAATGTGATTTCTTTTTTACCCTCAGGTATTAATCTTAAAATACATTCACCCAAATTATTTCCTTTTATGTTGAATTCACTTATTTTAAATCTGATTAATTTTTCTTCATTATGAATTTTATGTTTTAAGAAAAAGAATATCCCAGGCCACGGATAATATGCACGCCATTTGTTTTTTATTCCTAGTATTTTTTCGTCACTTATTTCTACTTCTCCTTTTAATTCTTGTGGGCTTAATTTTATTTCTCCATCTTCTTTCTTTACAAATTTACAAATAGTTTTGTCTTCATCTTTTTGTGCGCTTAATTTTATATTACCAGCTACATAATCAGGCAATATATTAAAAAGTAACTCACCGCCTACTTGACCTGCTTTTAATTCTAAGCTTTGTGTTGTATCTACTTCTGTTATTTCTATTTTATTTTTAATTATAATATCACCACTATCCATGCCAGTATCTAACTTCATAATGCTAATCACTAATTCTTTATAATTATTTAAAAGCTGAGACTCGATAGGTGACGGACCTCGGAATTCCGGTAGGTCAGAAGGGTGAATATTAACGAATCCATATTTTGGAAGTTCTAATAACTCCTGAGGTATTATCTTTCCGTAACTAGCAACGATACAGACATCCATATCGCTCAGTATTGCTTTTAACAAATTGTACCCATCTATTTTGTTATCTGGATTATTGATATCCAGATCCTCAGCACTTGGTCTTAATTTACTTGGTTGTATTACTTTTATGCCTTTACTTTCACCCCAAGTTTTTATCATGGGTGCAGTGAGTGTCTTTGCGCGTCCAACTTCTGCGTCAGGCTTTGTAAAAATATATTCCAAAGATAAAATTTCTTCCCCTTCTTTTTTATTTTCTAAATTATTTTTATAAAGCGCATAAAGGGCAGACTCGGCGAGTGGCCCAGTACCCCAAAATGCGTATTTTATTTTTGTATTATTTTGTAATTTTTCTTCTGGCATATTCTATTAAAAATTACTTTTTTGTCCAATGCTCTTGCCAATTAGGATCATTAGCCAGATTAACTCCATGATCTATAAAAAGTATACCGTCCAGGTGATCATATTCATGTTGTATTATGTGCGCTGTTAATCCATCAGCAACTAGGTTAAACTTATTCCCATTCTCATCAAAAGCGCTAACTGTAACACTCATCGCTCGCCAAGTATCACCGTATATACCACGCACTGATAAGCACCCTTCGTGTTTTAATTCTTGCTTATTAGAAACTGAGGTTATCTCTGGATTAATAAAAACTGCTGGTCTCCATTTTATATTTTTATCATAACCACGCTCAGTATCAATTACAAATATTCTTTTGTTAATTCCGATCTGAGGACAAGCGAGAGCAACACCATCAATGTCTTGGCTCGCCGCCTTTCTCATTTTGGCAATTAATTCTAAAAGTTCTGGAGTTTTAAATTCTTTTTGTTTTACAAGTACGCACCCATCTCGTAAGATCTCATTATCTTCATTTTTATTTTCTTGTAATATTTTTATCATGTTTTTGTAAAATTACTTATTTAGTAGTTCAAGTTTTATTTTGGAAACTTTATTTAAAAATATTATAACATTTTAGCTCTTTATTTACAAGAATTGTTTTCTGTGTTTTTAGCTTAACTTAATATACTTTGTGGATTAATTTTTAGATTAAGATTATATAAATTATAAAAACATTTTTCTCGTAATTCTGTATTCTCTTCCCAGTATTTTTTATTTACAAAGTATATGTATCTATTTACTAATTTTATATTAGCTATTCTTTTTTTAGTTATATATTTTTCTATATTTGTTTTCACTTTTATTTTATAATTTGGAAAATCTTTTAGAAAAGTGGGAATAGAAATATCTAATTCTGACTCATAGGTGATTGTATAAGAGCAGGGTGGTAGATTATTTTTTTCTCTGATTTTGTATTCTAATTTATAGAATTTATCGGAATCTAGAAAAGAAGATGAGTTTAAAAATTTATCAAAAACTTTCTCGTCTTGTCTTGTTTGTATTGTGTACTCACTATTAGCTTTGCAAGAATTACTTAGGTCTAATAATAAATTAAATATGTTTTCATCTATATTATATTCTGGAATAGAAAATAAAGAGTCCAAAGAAATTATAATTAATAAGTCTACATTTTTTAAAGTGGCTATATCTTTCTCACTTACTATTTTTATATAATTTTTCCCCTTCAGCTTCTCTACTTTTATGTCATCTTTATCTTTATAATTTTCTGGGAATACTTTTTTAATATGATCTTCTAAGCCACTAAGTCCAATACCGAGAGGTAATAATCTAAAGCTTTTACAATAAGTACATTTTAAAATATTACTTAATTCTGTTTTGGTTTTACATAAGTTGCAAAATAAGTAATTGCTCTCAAGACTTCTTTTTAATATATACGGCTTTTCGCAAGTAATACACTTTTGTACACTTTTACAATCTTCACAGTTAATACTGGTGCTGTTACCTAGCCTTTGTACGTATAGGGCTATTTTTTTATTCTCGCTTAGGGCCAGCTTTATTTTACTAAAATTTTCCTGTGTTAAGTATATAGATTCAAGAGCTGTGTCTTTATTTATCTCACAAATACCAATATTAATTTTATTATTTTCTTCTTCTAGATATTCTACTTCTATATTCAATAATTTACAAAAATATTCTATACAGACTTTAGTATTTACATCTTTAAAAGTATAGTAATAATGTTTTGAATTTGATTTGTTTATTATTATTTTATTTATGTCTCTATTACATAAAAAAGAAAGTGACGGTGTGCTAGAATTTTTGGTATTATATTTTTTAGATATTTCTTTTGCATCTTTTTGTGTTGGAGATATGTAAAAATTCTTTTCAAGATTATTTTCTGTTTCTAATTTGTTTTCGTTTCTTTTCTCAAAAATAATCTCGGGTAGCATAGAAACAGGTAACATAGTATTAAAAAGATTATTCATACTAGTGCCAAGCAGGGTCGAGAGATTATATATTTCTTTTAATAGTTCAGAGCTTATGTAACTCGTCCTAATTATTTTGTTAACTTTTTTTATTTTAAAATCTTGACTTCTGATCTCTGTTTTACTATTTTTTATATTAGCAACACCTATAACTAGGGCACTTAGTATTTGTCCATTCATATTTATCTCGGCTAGATCGCCGACACTTATGTTAAGCGAAGTAAAATAGCTAAGAGTTTCTATTTTCTTATTAGTTTTAAGTGGTAATAATTCACAAATATGCATATGTTAATATATGATAATAAAATACTTTCTACCTTTATCTTAACATATTTATGTTATAATAAAAAAATTATGTATTTGTATTTAGATGAGTCAGGAATAGACGGGAAAAGTAAATTTGTTGTGGTCGGTGGCGTCTATTCTGATTGCAATATTTTTAAAAACTTAATAAAAAAGTCAATAAAAAAATATATTAGAAACCCAAAGATAAAAGATGAATTCAAGTATGCTGATAAAAATGTATCAGACAGTGTTAGGAATAAAATTTTGAAAGATATAAGTAAAACTTATAGTACAATTTCAAAAAAAGAATTATTTGGTAAAGCTAGTATAAAAAATACATTGATAGAATTGATTTCCGAAAATGTTTTAGAAATTATTAAAAGAGAAACAATTAAGTGCGTATATATTTTTTATGATAAGACTAGATTGTCTATAAGCAAAGAAGACATAATAAAAAGTCTAAGTGTTAAAGATATAAAAATAGATTTTACAATGATTGACTCAAAAGATAGTCCAGGTATACAAATGGCGGACTGGATTGTTGGCAACGAAAGAAGGGTGCTAGACAAATAAAAAAACTAACTTTCGTTAGTATTTTTATTATGAGTTGCTTTGCTCAGCTTCTTGTTTTGACTTCAGTGATGGCCTTTTTAAAAAGGCCTCTCCATCAAAATGATTTGCTGAGTATATTAGTGCAAACTCATATTTAAATTATACATTTATGAATAAAAAAAGTCAAGCTTTTTTTATTACTTATCTTTTGTCGCAAAGTAAGTAGCGAGTAGAACCAGAATGAGAGTTCCAAAAAATGGAGCATAATATACAAAGTAAGTCGCAGACAAGCCAGCTAAAAATTGCGGAGCAGTGCCAGATAAGGCTTGTATTCCACTACTAATTCCAATAGTTCTACCTTGCGTTTTGGCTCCAGCCTTTTTACTTGTAATAGCACTAATAGCAGTGTTAGCAAGTCCAATACATACTGTAAATATTGGAACTAATATTAGATTCAAATATAAATTATAAGAAAAAATATAAACTAAGATTACTGTAGAAAATATAAATAGCGAAGTGTATAATATTTTTGCATCGCTCCACTTTTTATTAAAAACACGCGGCACTATAAAACCTTGAGTGAGTCCAATGCATATACCAATAAAAGCAAAGTAATATCCTATTTGATCTAATCCAAAACCAAATCTCTCTTTCATATACACCCCAGCAAAAGCTGTGTAAAAAGCAAAACCAGAAGTGTAAAGCATCTGCACAGTAAAGATATTTCTGAGCTCTTTAATTTTGAATCCTGAGATAACATTATTTATAGCCTGAGACGGGTGTAGCTTAAAATTAGAATCTTTACTTTTTTCCCTTGTTTCTTTTACAAAATAACTAATCGCGAGTATATTAATAACACTGAGTAATCCAGCAAAAATAAATGGTGCAGCCGCATTAAAGTTAGCAGCTAATATGCCACCAATTGCAGGTCCGATAACAAATCCGATTCCAAATGCAGCCCCGATTATACCAAAGTTGCGAGCCTTATCCTTGTTATCGCTAACGTCCGCAATACTAGCCATAGCGATAGATATATTGCCGCCACTAATACCATCGATTATTCTCCCAAGTACAAACCAGATAAAATTATGAGTAAAAATAGAGTATGCCGTCATCACGTAACCAATCAAAGTTCCGATCACGCAGAATATTAATATTTTTTTTCTACCATAATGATCTGATATTTCTCCTAAGATTGGTGCCATTATAAATTGAAACATTGGGAATATGGCCAGCACTATGCCTTGCCACAGATAAGAGTTATTAGGATTTATATATGCTGGTATTATACTGTATATACTTTTAGTATCAAATAAGTATGGAATTATGGGTATTAATATTCCTATACCAATCATATCTAATAATACGGTACAGAATATAATAGTCAAATGTTTCTTGCTGGAGTAGTTTTTCATAGTGTTATGATTATAGCATGTTTGTGGTATAATTTATTTATATATGGCAGACAAGAAATCAAATTTTAAAGGTGTAGCACATACAAAAGAAAGTAAAGACTGCATAGTCTGTGGAAGGTTATTTTTTAATAATAAAAGTTATTCTAGTCGTGGTATCTGGGATGAAGTGAAATATTGTAGTGATAGATGTAGGAGAAATAAAAAAAGTGTGAAGGAAACCGGAGTAAAGCTAATACCTGTAAAAAATATTTAAAATAGATTATGATTTTTGAAATTGAATACAAAAAAATAATAGAAAAAATAAAAAGTATAAATACTCATAAGTATTCTGCGAGTAGGAACTTTTTAAATGGAGACGTGTCATATATTTCGGCTTATCTTACACACGGTGTTGTTAGCCTGCCACAAGTTTTAAAATTAGTGACTGAAAATGAGAGCTCAGAAAAGTCTGGGGTACATGAAAAATTTGTACAAGAACTGGCTTGGCGAGAATATTTTCACAGGGTCTGGCAAAAGAGAGAGGGTGATGGATTTGATATTTTTCAAAGCGTATATGATGATGTTAGTGAGACGTCACTGTCAGAAAATAGTAAAAAGTTCTCTATACCAAAAGCTTATCTCGAGGGTATTGGTAGCGGTATAAAAAGTATAGATAAAAATATACAAAAGTTAATAAATGTTGGATATATGCATAATCACGCTCGTATGTGGACTGCAATGCTGGCTGCTAATGTTTCTAATTATGAGTGGCAAGACGTGAGTAGATGGATGTATTATCACTTACTTGATGGTGACC
The DNA here is from genome assembly GCA_043728155.1 of bacterium. GTDB lineage: Bacteria > Patescibacteriota > Minisyncoccia > Phycocordibacterales > UBA5272 > JAUPVO01. Next base: position 1,510 of record JAYTMX010000047.1, on the reverse strand, counting down.
TAGCGTCTAACAGTTACTCTTGGCAGTGGATAAGTGGTAACTTTTCTAATAAAAAATATATTGCTAATCAAGAAAATATTAATAGATACGATACAGAGAATAAGGAACTTGGAACCTATCTTGATACTGAATATGAAAACATATATAATGCAAAATTACCGACAGGCATGCTTAATGCTTGTGATTTTGAACTTGTAACTGACTTTTCTGTTTTAGAAAAGTACACTATAAATAGTTCTGAATATTTTGAAAGCATTAAGTCTGCTTTAGATAAAAATAAAAAAACTCTTGCCTATCATATATGGAACTTGGATCCCACTTGGTGTGAATTAGAAAAAGAAGATACAAATAGGATACTAATAATAGAAAAAGAAGTTTTAGAAAAATATCCGATTAGTAAGAATCGTATTGATTTTATTTTAAATTTAGCTAAAAACATATCTGATAAATATTCTAATTTTAAAATAGTGTATTTAGAAAATACGAGTTCTTTTAAAAATCTTTTAAACTTAATAAATATAGACAATGCTTATTACAGAGAATATCCAGTCTGCAATCACTGGAAAGACGAACTTAGAATAAAAGAAATAGAAAGAGAATGGATGTATCCAGGACAAACTTGGAAAAGTGGCGGGTTTATGAACTTTTGGAGTAAAGTAAATAAATAAAAAATTTTAAAAAATATGAAAGCATATATAGTATATCCACATCAACTTTATGAGCCGCAGAAAATGCGTAGCATTTTCTGCGGCGAGAATAAAGATATTGATAAAGACATAGAAAATAAAAGTTTAGATTTTATTTTTCTAGTAGAAGAGTTTTTGTATTTTAAATATTTTAACTTTCACCCTCTTAAAATAAAATTCCACAAAGATAGTATGCAGGCCTATAAGCTAGAATTAGAAGGATATTTTGAAAGTAAAAACTGGAAAGAATATGCAAAAGAAAATAATCTCAAAACTCCTAAGATGGTATATATAAAAAGTGAGGATTTAGGTAGTACAGAAAAGTTAATAGAAATATTAAAAGATAAGTATAAAGTTCTAGATATAATAACTCATGATCCAACTGATGATTATCTCAGAACTCACACAGAAAAATACATATCAAAAATAAATAAAGCCGAAGCATCAGATATTAAGATTAAGTATTTAGACTCTCCTAATTTTATATTTTCTGAATCAGAAATAAGAGAATATTTTACCCCAGATAAAAATGGAAAAGTTACTTTTTTTATGAATAGTTTCTATGTATATTCTAGAAAAAAGTTAAATATTTTATTAGAGGAAAATAAAGAACCAATAGGTGGCAAGTGGAGCTTTGATGCTGAGAATAGAAAGAAAATACCAAATGGGGAAGCAACTCCAAGTGAAGAAAATTTTAAATGGGAATATACAAGAAGTGCCGCTGAGAAAGTCTTAGAATTATTTTTAAAAGAAAAGTTTTCTAATTTTGGTGATTATGAAGATGCTATAGTTCATGATAAAAACTTTTTGTATCACTCGACCAT
>JAYTMX010000046.1:0-3221 GCA_043728155.1 bacterium | reverse complement strand
TTAAATCCACGTCCCATAGTTACAGAACGAGATTTTCTAGCTACTTTAGATCTAGCTGATTTTACTAATTGATTAATGGTTGGCATAATAATTTATTTTAAAAAGAATTACTTTAGCTCTACCTTAGCACCTGCTTCCTCTAATTTCTTTTTCATTTCCTCAGCATCTGCCTTTTTAACATTTGCCTTTAGATCCATAGGAGCTCCGTCGACAAGATCTTTAGCCTCTTTAAGACCAAGAGCTAATGCCTCTTTTACTACTTTCATAACTGCGATCTTTTGCTCACCAGCAGACACTAGGTGTACTGTGTATTCTGATTTACCTTCGTCCGCTGCAGCAGCACCGGCAGCAGGAGCAGCAGCTACAGCTGCAGCTGATACTCCGAACTTCTCCTCAATAGCACCAACTAATTCATTTAGTTCTAGTACTGACATTGATTCGATTTTGTTTAACATTTCTGTATATTTTTCCATATATTTTTTTATTTTAATTTATTAATTTGTTTTTGCTTTCGCTACTTCGCTTACTGCAATCGCAATGCGCTGCATTGGTGATTTAAGTAAGTAAGCAAGTTGTGATAACAGTACCTCACGAGTAGGTATAGTAGCTATTTTCATCATACCCGCTGCATCTTTGAATCCTCCGTCAAATATACCTCCGAGTATTGCTATAGATTTTTTATTTTCTTTTGCAAAGTCATTAGCAATACGTGCAGGAGCAAGAAGGTCGTTACCCCATAGTACGGCCATCTCGGCTGTAACTACTGGCGACTCACCTGTAATATTATTAGAAAGTGCTGCTCTATCCCATAGTGATTTTTTCACTACTGTATAGTTCATCTTTTCTGCAAATAATTTTCTGCGGAGCTGTTCTTGCTTACCAACTGATAATCCCTTAAAAGAGACGTATACAGCTGATTTAGAATTCTTAATAGCATTATCGTATGAGCTAATCAGCTCTACCTTTTTTTCTTTCTTTAATGCCATAATTATTATTTATTATGTTTTGTAATGTGCTTTTATAATTTTTATATTTCTATAAATTTTATAAAATAAAATCGCCTACACCGGCGACTTAAGAGTTTTTTGTAAAAGTGTTTCAAAATAAATTAAAACAAATTTACGCCTCCGCAGGTCTTATGCACTCGCGTGCGCCTACTTCTTTGGTGTATGTTATTATATTAACACAAATCCCCCTCTTTCGCAAATTATGTTATAATATTAAAAATGCAAAGCATAACCAACAAAAAGTTACATCACGAATACGCTGTCCTTGAAAAATATTCTTGTGGTATAGAGCTTTTTGGTAGTGAGGTTAAAAGTATCAAAGCTGGAAAAGTAAACCTAATCGGCAGTAAGATAATGCTGCGCGGTGGTGAGATGTACGCCATAGGCATAGACGTGCAGTCATATCAAGAAAATAACCTCGTCGGCCAAAAAGAAAAGTATGACAAATTACGCACTAGAAAGTTACTCATGAACAGAAAAGAAATAGGGAAAATATATAAAATTATGGAAGATAAGCATATGCACTTAATGCCCTACTCTATATATGAATCACACAGATTAATAAAGTTGGATATTGCAGTGTGTAAAAAATTAAACAAGCATGACAAGCGAGAGAAAATAAAAGAGCGTGATCTGGACCAGAGTTTATATAAATAAAATTAGTTATATAAAAAGTTAAAAGTCTACAGACTAAAATAATTCACTGTGCGTGCCAATGTCTACTGCATATAAAACTAATTCATTTTCTATATAATAATAAATAAGTAAAATATCATTTTGTATGTGGCATTCAAAATAATTTTGATACTCGCCACTCAATTTATGATTTTTATATTTTGCTTCTAATTTTTTACCTTCTAATAATATGTTGATAACTTTTAAAAATTCAGAATGTTTATAATCTCTATTTTTTGTAATCTTTTTTAGAGATTTTCTAAATCTTGATGATGATTTTAAAATATATTTCATATCTACCAATTTTGAATATCAGCAAACATTTCCTCTGCAGAAGAGTAACTTTTCCCGTATTTTAATTCCCATTCCATTTCTTCTTTCCAGCTTCTCACTCTGTCAGCAGGCAAAGTCTCTACTGGATAGACTTGTACAGGAAAACTTTTTTTATGAGCCACCTCTTCTAAAAAAGAATTAAAGGCAAGAGACATACTAATACCCTCTTTCTTAAAAACTTTCTGCGCAGCAAGTTTTAATTTATTACTAGTTCTGATCTGTATTGTTGTGTCCATATATTTGTTTTTATTTTATTTATATTCTTAAATAAGAATATTTATTAAATTTAAAGTTTTAAGCTAAATAATAAACCCTAAATATAGTATAATAAAATAAAACATACTTGTCAATACAAACGTAATGACAAAATAAAAAGTAGTCAAAAAAGTTTTGCAAAATAAAAGAGCACAATACAGATCATAATCTGTATTGTGCTCTCTGTTCTGCACATTAAACACTAGGTCGAGAAATACTTAAATGTTGCCGCTCCAATGAAACCAACTAATGCGACCTTGTGAGCATGTTCAGAGTTTGCGCTTGGCTTAATTGACATACCCGTTGCAAGTATTCCAATAATTAAGTGTATGTACGACATGTAGATTGCAAAATCTTTCATGACTATCCTTTATGCTGGGTGGGTATACCACTATTTTTATATACTAACATATAGTGTTCTGCTTGACAAGTAACCTCATTTTGCTATACTGTAATAACGACAGAAATGAACATGGGGATGACAGGATTCGATCTTTGTAATTATCATATAGTGCGATACAGCCTTGTAAATGTGGCTTAAACATTTACACCAAACATGCAAACAAAACTGCATCAAGAGTTAGTTCACCTATGTGGGCTTTCTCTCCAGCTTTTGCTCGTGCCTAATACGTACTAGCCCCTGGCGCTTAATTAATTTTCACACATCGAATTAATTTTAGTGTTATAAAGAATGTGCGTAGAATATTTTATTTAATAATTTAAAAAATATTTGAAATAAAAAATTATAAATATATTTCTATTTTGCAAAATTTTCTAAAAATATATTACAACAAATCTTGCTAAGTATTGTAGATGCTGTATGATTTTGCTCTGACACGGGGGTTCAACTCCCCCCATCTCCACAAAAAGAAAACCACCAATCACTTGGTGGTTTTTATTTATTTAAAATATATTAATTAAATAAATGTTGTTTTTAGAATGTTTTAAACT
>JAYTMX010000045.1:0-13958 GCA_043728155.1 bacterium | reverse complement strand
ATATACCATCGTCGTCTCACTATATCTTATTGGTAATTCTTTGTATGAGCGTAATTCTGATGCGTATATCTGGGCGTGGTGAGGGCAATTCATTGGCTTGATACACAGCTCATGACCGTCACGAGTCTTTACTTTAAAGAGATCATCGCCATACTTTTCATAATGCTGTGATTTTATATACAGGTCAGGCTTTGTAAAGTGGGGTATGGTAACTTGACCATAATTATATTCAGACCTTAATTCTTGTACAAAGTTATCGATCTGCTTACGTAAAAATGTCCCGCGCGGCGTCCAAAGTGGTAATCCAGGACCAACTAAGTCTGAGAAAATAAATAGACCGAGCTCTTTTCCAAGTAATCTGTGATCTCTCTTTTTTGCTTCTTCCATTTGTGCTTCGTACCTCTCTAATTCTTCTTTTGTTTCAAAAGCTAGGCCATATATACGGGTTAATTGTTCACGCTTTTCATCACCACGCCAATAAGCTCCGGCTATTTTATTTAATTTAAAACTACCTTCATTTATTTCTGATATATTATCGCAATGTCCACCGCGACATAGGTCAGTAAAAGTATCCCAGATTATTTCTTCTGTTTTTTCTTCTCCAGTATTCTCAGCACCCTCAGCCATTTCTATTTTTTTATTTTTGGTAAAGTTAATAGTATAGAGGGTTATCTCTTCGCCCCTATTATTTATTTCTTCTATGAGTTCCAGTTTATATTTATTGCCAGAAAATATTTCTTTAGCTTTTTCAAAGCTTACAACTGAGTGCACAAACTTACCGCCACTTTTACAAATCTTTTGCATATCTTTGGTAATCTCTTTTAGGTCTTTGTCAGTACTTGGTTTATTATTTTCTGAAACAGAATCGGTTTCTGCATTTGGATTTTTGTTTATTAATTTTGCATTTGAAAAGTCTATGTCATAATAAAATCCATTATCAATAGCCGGACCAAGGGTTAACTGCATGTCAGAATATTTTTTCTGTACGCAGTAGGCGAGCAGGTGAGCCAGCGTATGACGCTTATATTCCAAAGGGTTATTTGTTTTCATTTTTCAATTATAGCATATCCGTGATACAATATAAAATATAAGAATATCAAAAACATGGCATTATCTGACAAAAAAATATTAGAAAATAAAAAAAATGGTGATATAGTAATTGAGCCATTTAAAATAGAGAACTTGGCTACTAGTAGTTACGATGTTAGTCTTGGCGAATATTATTTTAGAGAAGAGGCAAGCTCAAGATATGACGACAGCATATACAATATATACAACAAAGATCATACAGACAGAGTATGGGGAACAGTAGCAAGAAAAGCTAAGACAGCGAAAGAAGTATTTAAGAATTTTAAATTTGACTGGGTAGGCATAACTCCAACTGACAAAGTTATAATGTTAGCACCTGGTGAGACTATACTTGCCCACACTAATGAGTACATAGGGGGTAAGCATCACATCACAACCATGATGAAAGCAAGAAGTAGTTTGGGTAGAAATTTTATAGAAGTATGTAAGTGTGCTGGCTGGGGAGATGTAGGTTACGTTAACAGGTGGACTATGGAGATTACTAACAACAGTCGCAGTCATCACATACCACTCGTTGTCGGACGCCGCATCGCGCAGATAATATTCTTTGAGACAGGAGAGATAATTAACAAAGATAATAATTATGCAAAACTTGGAAAGTATCAGACAAGTGATGATATAAAAATACTTAAAAAAGATTGGAAACCAGAAAGTATGTTACCAAAAGTTTATAAGGATAGGGACATAAAGGTAAGTAAGTAAAAAATATTAGGTAGACAAAAATAAATCTCACATTTCTGTGAGATTTATTTTGTAACAGAGGGAAGTATTACTACTTTCTTGTTCCCATTTGGGTGATATTTCTTATCCATTAAATTAATGGAAAGTTGCCGAAGACAACCTTGTCGATATACCATTAATATTATTATATACAATACTAAAAATAAAGTCAAGATAAACTGTGATATAATATAAAAATGATTTTTCTAGACGAGTCAGGGGTAGACAAAAGCAATAATACAAATAGCCCATTTTTTGTAGTTTCTGTAGTTAATCTCCTGGACCATGAGTTAGAAAATAATAAAATAAGAGATATTTTAAAACATAAGCAAGAGAGGCTCAAGTGGCAAAAGTTAACAAAGGAGGAAAAGTCAAAATTCTTTGAATATGCAAAAGGTATAAAGTATAAGATAGATTGTGTTTACAATAAAAAAGAAAATATAGAGGCTTCTTATTTGAACTTACTCTATCTTATTTTAAGTAAAAATAGTTATAATAAAGAAAAGATAATATACGAAGGATTGCATCTTAATTCTATTTTTGAAAAAGTTAGAAAACTTTTGAAAATAAAGAATAGAATATTAATTAGCTTTAGAGAGTCAGAAGATAATGAAAAGCTTGGAATACAAATAGCTGATTTGTGGGCGGGATTCATTAACCATTCCCTAAAAAAGAAAATAGATATTTCAGAGATTAAAAATTTAAATCTTACAGAGTATCAGTAAGTTAAGAATTAATGAGTAAAGACAGAGATCTGGATAAAGTAGTAATTTAAAATCATTTATGCTAGTATTCTAATTAAGAATGAAAATTCGAAAGTTCTTTAAATAAACCCAAATGCATTAACTCGCAAAGGAGATTCAAGATGAGTGAACCTTTTATTGTTCTTGAGGGAATAGACGGTGTAGGAAAAACCTCTTTGATCGAGTCTTTGAAAAAAATTAAATCAGACCTTATTACAACACGTGAACCAGGTGGCACTCCATACGCAGAAGCTTTACGCCGTTTACTTTTTTCAGAAGACGGAAAGAAGATGACCAAAGAACAGCAGCTGAGAATATTCTTTGAAGCTCGTCGTGACCATGTCTTTAGTCTTATTATGCCAAGTATTAGAAGTGGAAAAATTGTTGTTTCTGATAGATTCGACACCTCAACTTTTGGCTACCAAAGACCAGATCAAAATAATTTAGAAGAAATGTTTTGGGCACTGCGTGAAGAATGTGTGACCAAATATTTAGATCCTTTCTATGTTTGGCTTCAGCTTGATGTTAAAACTGCCATGGAAAGAGAAGGTATGAGTTCTTCGCATAACCATTTTGACCAAGTCGATGTTTCCGTTGTTGAATCTCGTCTGAAAGGTTACGCAAAATTTTTTAGTCTCAAAAATATCCGGCATGTAAAAGTGGATGCATCAGGTACACCAAGACAAACTTTAGAAAATTTTTTAAAAGTTTGTCCACTTAAATAAAAATTACCCCGAACGCAAGCGTTCGGGGTTTTGTTTTGGTTCGTTAATCTTTTATCAAAGTCGGACTCATCTCAGCTTTTATATGCGGATGATGTTTGTAATCATCAACACGTATACAAGACCTGTCCTCCATATAAGCTTCTAAAAAGTCATCTATATGATTCACTTCAGGAAGAATCAATTTTACACTAGGAGCATATGGGATACGAGACATTTGCTCTATACACTGAGCCATGTGCCCGAGGTAATCCTGCTTCTCAATTGGCAAGTAGACATGATAATCCAAAAGCCTTATCGAAAGCTTTCCAGGCTTCAACCCACACACTTTTGCAAGCATGTGAGTTAGTAGCGCATAAGAAGCGATGTTAAAGGGTACGCCAAGGAACATATCGCAACTGCGCTGCTGCATGGCTGGGTCTAGATATTTACTTCCATTTTCTTCTCGTACAAAACACTGAAAGTTTTCATGACAAGGAGGCAGGCACATATCTTGTATCTTGCCTGGATTCCAAGCAGTAACTTTCATATATCTCGAAGTGGGGTCTCTCTTTAAAAGCCCAATGAGATTTGTTATTTGATTAACTTCGTCACCGTTCCAGTTAACCCACTGAGATCCGTAAATAACACCGCAGTCACCATCAAACTTAGCTAGACCTTTATCAGCAAAATTTTTTTGATCTGGAGTCCAAATACACCAAGCATCTTCTTTTTTGCCATCAATCTCATTGAGTCTTTTTGTAGACAGGCGATAACTAGTATCACGTCCACCTTCTAAGAACCAAAGCAGCTCACCAACAATTAAGTTAAACTTTACTTCTTTTGTAGACAGTAATGGGAAGCTCTTTTGCAAATCAAAATGCATCGTGTGGTCAAAGCAGGCTAGAGTGTAACCATTTCTAACTTCGCGCCTGGTTCCATATTTACAAACATGGAAAAGTGCTTTTAAGAACTCTTCGTCATGCTCATTTGTAGAAAAACCATCACGAAGCTGAAAACCATCTGGCAAAGAGTGTACATAAGTAACATTACTCATAAATTTCTCCAATCAAAGAATCAGTTATTTACAGCTCTGCGAAGCAAAACTAAAAAATAAATAACTTATAATTGGAATACTACAACTTTTTCATGTCTTTTGCAAATTCTTGTTCCATATTTACAAAAATAAAATACATGTTATATAATAAAATATCTATTGACTTATTCTGTGGATTTTGTATGATGTATATATTCGCTAAAATTTTAACAATATTTAGCTAACTAACAATATGAACAAAACAAAATTTGTAGACGAAAGTAACAAAAATGCTTTTAAAACTATATTAATAATGGCGGTGATGACGGGTGTCATTACGGCCTTTGGATTTCTAATTGCGAGTGCTACAGGTAATCCTGGATACATAACTATGGCGCTCATCATTGCCATCGGCCAAAATGTAATATCTTATTTTTTTGGAGCAAGTATCGCACTTAAGATGAGCGGTGCAGTAAAAGCAGACGAAAACAAATATGCCGACCTGCATAAGATAGTTGCCGACCTAGCTGAAAAAAATGAAATCAAAAAGCCAGAGGTGTACGTAATTAACGATCCAGCCCCAAATGCTTTTGCAACAGGAAGAGGCAGGAATAGTGCAAGCGTGGCCGCGACTACTGGGTTACTTGCGATGCTTGATCGTGGTGAGCTTGAGGGTGTGATGGCTCACGAGCTAACACACGTTAAAAATCGTGACATGTTAGTTATGACTATTGTAGTAACCATGTCAGCCGTATTATCGTCACTTGCTAACATGGCAGCATTTGCTAGCATGAGTCGTGACAGGGAAAGTAGTAATGGTGGTATATTTATGTTGGTTGCCATGACTGGTAATATTTTATTACCAGTCGTATCTCTTTTTATACAGTCAGCGATAAGCAGAAGAAGAGAGTTTATGGCTGATGCAGGAGGAGCGATACTAACTGAGCATCCAGAAGCACTCGCATCAGCACTTCAAAAGATAGGAGGATTCAAGCAACCAATGCAAAAAGCAAGTCCAGCGACGGCGCATCTATACATATCTTGTCCATTTGGCGGGGCTGCGGCGCAAACATTTTTCCAGAAGTTATTCATGACTCATCCACCAATTGAGGAGAGAGTAAAGGCTTTGCTTGGATAGTTAAGATAGTAAATAAAAAAAGTTTTCAAAATTAAATAAAAATACAAACTACTTAAATAAGTCTGTATTTTTTTGTTAACAAAACACTTCCTTGCTTGAGGGTTGGGGTGATATAATGTATTTAAATAAAATAATAAAAATGAAAGTAAAAATAATATTAATTTCGCTATTAACCTCAGTGACACTCGTTAATCTTTCTCTTGCTCAAGAAGCTTTATGTACTTACACCAAAGATTTAAGTTTTAAAATCAAAACAGATACTATAAAAAATATATGTGTAGATGGAAAACCTGCTCTTTTTTACATAAATGATAAACAAATAAATACAGAAGAATATTCAAAAATAATGAGTACTGCTATTAGTGATGGTGATGTTGACTTGGGTTCTGCAGGGTCATTCTCTGCTTCAGCAAAATGGAATAATGACGGAACCGTAACTGCGACAACAACTTTTAAAAGTCCTGAAATCAAGAACTCTATTTCGTCTAATAATTTTTCATCTTCAGATTCCTGTCTTAATTTGCAGTATAATCTAAAATTAAAATCAAATGATAAAAATACTAATGGCGAAGTAACAAAGTTACAAGATTTCCTAGCTAAAAATGCTTACTTAGTTGGTGTAACTATTAATGGTAACTATGGTCCAGCAACAAGAAAAGCTGTAAAGGACTTTCAAAGATCTAACAATCTTGTGGTTACGGGAATAGTAGGAAAGATTACAAGAGGAAAAGTAAGTGCTTTAAGTTGTGGTGATAAAACTAATTCTGCTCGCAATATAATTAATATAATAAAGGAAGAGGATGTAAATAATTATTACTATAAAAAACCTGAAATTTCTAAAAAACAAACTGATATCAGTCCCATCTTTACAAAAGAGCAGCTATCGTACCTTAAGAAAGATTATATAGATTTATGTCTTTTTGCGAAAGAAAATAAAGAGACTACAGATTCAGACTTTAAAGCTAAGATGGAAAATATAATAAATAAAAATCTAATGTTAAATATAAAATTAGATAATTTTTCTGATTCTGGTATATTTTTTAACCCTCAGATATCTGAGACAGTAGATGCTGTTAATTTTAATACATGTGTAGATGGTAATCCTATTATAGAAATATCTGAAGTCACATACAGTGAAGAGCTTGACGATACTCTAACCATAAAAGGAGAAAATTTAGATAAGATAGAGAAAATAAATTTTTATGGGGACCCTTCTAGCATATCAGGTACTCAAGAAAAAAAAGAAGTTCTCTTGGGTTATTTGCCTACAGAAAAGCTTAAAAAATATACTGCTCTTGGTGTTGCAAGTGTGAGTAAAAATATTATCTCCATTAAAAAAATCAGTCCATTTATTATTTTAGGAACAGAACCAAAAAAAGTCATTGATAGTATAAATAAAATTGAAGGAACAATAAACATAAAAGCAAAAATAGTACCTGTGCCTAGCAACACTAAAAGTAGTGAAATCAGCTTTATTATGAACCTAAAGAATTTATCTAAAAAAGCTTCAGACATAATTGCTTCACAAATATTTAATTAGTTTTTTATTGCAAAATATTCTGTAGGTGATATAATTAATATATGAAAAAATATTTAATTGTAGGTGCTGTAGTTTTAGTAATCGCTTTGTATTTTGTAGGAAAATATAATACGATGATTAGTCTTAAAAATCAAAGTAATCTGGCCTGGGCGCAAGTAGAAAATCAAATGCAAAGAAGATTTGACCTAGTCCCTCAGTTAGTGGCAAGTGTTCAGATAGTGTTTAAGCAAGAGGGAGAAAAGAATGTTTACTTAGAACTTGCTAAAACAAGAGAGGCGTACGCCGGAGCCAAAACTATTGATGAAAAAGTAGTAGCATCGCAAAATCTAAATTCAGGTCTTGCAAGACTACTTGCTATCACTGAAAATTATCCAGTGTTACGTGCCAGTGAAAATATAAAAGAATTAACAGCGAGCATAGAGGGTACAGAAAATAGAATGTCAGTAGAAAGAGGAAGATTTAATGAGTCAGTTGGGAGATACAATGGTTATATATTGGTTATACCCAATAACCTGATAGCTAATGTATTTGGATTTACAGCGCTTAGAACTTTTGATAATGACGAGGCAAGCGTAAAAGCACCAGATGTTAAAAACTTGTTTAATAATTAAAACAAAATAAATGAAAAGCATATACAAAACTTTTTTTAAAAAAGTACTTATTGTATGTGCTTTTTGTTTTGCTTTTGTTCTAACCTCTAATGCTGAAAAGATTGAAGATCTGAAAGTGAGTAAATATATTAACGACTTTGCAAATATTATAGAAGATAACACAGAATTAGAGCTTGAAAATAAATTGCGTGCATTTTTTGCCAGCACTACACATCAGATAGTTGTGATTACTGTTAATAATATAGATGGTGATTATATAGAAAATTACAGTATAAAACTAGCCGAAAAAATAAAAGCTGGTAGTGAAAATAATGATAATGGGGTAGTATTGTTAATTGCAAAAGATGATAAGCAGATGCGCCTTGAAGTTGGCTATGGATTAGAGGGTGTGTTAACTGATGGTCGTAGTTCATATATAACTAACAATATAATTAAGCCAGAATTTAAAAATAGTAATTATACAGCCGGAATAAAAAATGGGCTAGAAGAGATTATAAAAGTTACTAGTCAAGAAAATTATGGAAAAGATATAGATGAAAAATCTAAAAATAGTCCTAATATACTTTTAAAAATCTTATCAAAATTCCCACCAGAAGTATTTTTAATTATTTTCTTTTTAGGGCTTGGGGTCATACAATGGTTCGCCTCTGTTCTTGGTAGAACAAAAAGTTGGTGGCTTGGAGGTATTATTGGTTTTATTATTTCAGCTATTTTATTTTATTTAGTTATACAAAGTTTATTTATATTTCTCATTACTTTGTTCGGTTTTCTTTTTGATTACTTCATATCTAAAAATTATAAAGAGCATTCACAAAGACTAAAAGATGGTCCACCGGATTGGTGGGCAGGAGGATCTACCTTTGGCGGCGGCGGAGGGTGGAACAGCTCATCTGGTGGCGGCTTCTCAGGCGGAGGTGGTTCATTTGGCGGCGGTGGTGCGTCGGGCAGTTGGTAGAAAAGAGATAGTATAAAAAATACTAATCAAATTAAAAAACCATGTGACATATCACATGGTTTTTACTAGGAGAAATTTTAGGCGTTAGTCACTGGTTTTGGAGACATTAACTTTACTAGCCAGCTACCGTCTTTTTGTTTCTCCTCTTTTTCTCTTGGTGGTTCATCTGGAAATTCAAACCCAACTATAACAAACAGAAAAATCATTTGGCTGAAAGACACAAAAAGTATTGGAGGATACTTAAAGAATGTCGAAAAAGTTAAGGACGTTACAATATATAAAATTAGTTTTTTATATATTAGCCACTTATTTTTTATGTACTCTTTTTCTAGATTCTTTAGTACAAGTGTCTTTATATGAGAACTGACTAAAGAGAGTAAAGTTAGTATTGTAAATCCTCCAAACACTATTTTAGCCAATAAATTAGAAACATCCAAATAAAATGTTATGTAGGCGATTAAGGTAAAGAAATAAGACCCGGGAAACATCCTCTCCTGGAATTCTTTTCTTTCAAAGTTATTACTAAGCAGAACTTTCCAGATTGCGTAAAAGGGTAAAAGTAAAAAAGAGCATATTTTGTCTAACATTTTTTGTCTCCTTAAAAAGTTAAATGTTGAATCTTTTATATAATACTACTATTTATACTTTTAGTCAAATCGAGGATAAATAGCACACTGGATTATTCTTGTGATTTATGTTATTATACATAAACTATAAATTATAAATAAGTAAAAAATCTTGTAAGTAAAAATACAAATTTTTGAAACTTAATTAAATTTGTATTTAAAAACAGTAGCATATATGTGACGTACAAGTTTTAACCAAGAGCATAGCTCAAAAGTTGAGACACTCGTGCATATTGATATAATATAAATTATACAAACAAAAATAATTACAAAATAAATAATGTAATTAAAAATAAAAATATGGCAGACAAAATAATAACAACAAAAACAAAGGCAGCGACATCATTTGATATGATGAAGGGTGAATTTGGCTATACTAACAAGTTAGCTGCTCCAAAGCTAGTAAAAGTTAATGTATCAGTATCAACTGGTTCAAAAATGAAAAAAGACAGAAAGGTTAATGATCTTATCGTTGATCGTATTGCAAAGATTACTGGTCAAAAACCAAGTATTAGAAAAGCAAAGCAATCAGTAGCTAGCTTTAAATTACGTGAGGGTGATGCTATCGGTGTTGCGGTTACACTACGCGGAGCACGTATGTATGACTTTTTAGATAAGGTTATTAACGTAGCTATGCCTCGTACAAAGGACTTTCGTGGCATTAAGCGTGAATCGGTAGACAATATCGGTAACATGACTTTTGGTATCAAGGAACATACTATATTCCCAGAGATTAAAGATGAGGAACTAAAGGATGTATTTGGTATGGCGGTTACTATAGTAACTACTGCTAAAAATTCAAAAGAGTCAGTAAAATTCTTTGAGATTATCGGTATTCCATTTAAGAAAATCGGAGCTACAAAGTAATAATATATATTATTTTGATGAAATAAAAAACAAAACTCACACTATTGTGAGTTTTGTTTTTTAAAAATTAGATTGAAAATATACAAAAAATATGTTATTATACACATCTGTAATAAATAATTTATATTTATACAAACATATTCTAACAAATTACAAATTTAAACAAAAATATATGGCAAGAGATTATCCTTTAAAACAAACAAGAAACTTTGGTATCATCGCTCACATCGATGCTGGTAAAACAACAACGAGCGAGCGTGTACTATTTTATACTGGTGTATCACACAAAATAGGTGAGGTGCATGAGGGCGCAACAGTCATGGACTGGATGGAGCAGGAGCGTGAGCGTGGTATTACTATTGCGTCTGCTGCAACAACAGCTTTTTGGACACCAACAATAGCACATCAGGTTTCTAATCTTCCAAAATACAAATTCAACCTTATCGACACACCAGGTCACATTGACTTTACTATAGAGGTAAAGAGATCACTTCGTGTTCTTGACGGTGCAGTGGTAGTATTTGACTCGGTAGCGGGTGTAGAGCCACAGTCCGAGACAAACTGGAGATATGCGAGTGATGGTAATGTACCTAGAATATGTTTTGTAAACAAGCTCGACCGTATGGGTGGTAGTTATGACAAGTCTTATCAATCTATCTTAGATAGACTTTCTAAAAATGCTGCTCAAATGCAAATGCCAATCGGAGAAGAGGACCAATTCTCAGGAATCATAGACCTGATGATGATGAAGATGGTAACATTTGAAGGTGACAAAGGAAAAGATGTTGGTTACGTAGACGTGCCAGCAGAACACTTAGAAGAAGCAAAGAAGAGACGTGCAGCCATGATCGAGCGTATCGTTGAGACTGATGAAGACATGATGACAAGATACTTAGAAGGTGGTGAGTTCACAGTTGATGAACTTAAAAATGCTGTTAGAAAAGCAGTAATCGCTTCAAAGTTCTTCCCTGTATTTTGTGGATCAGCTTTAAAGAATAAAGGAGTGCAGTTAGTGCTTGATGCAGTATGTGAATACTTGCCATCGCCACTTGATATTCCAGCACCAAAGGGAATAGACCCAAGAACTGGTGAAGTAGTAGAAATGGAAGTGTCAGATACTGCTCCTCTATCAGCTCTTGCTTTTAAAATACAATCAGATCCATTTGTAGGAACACTAACATATATTCGTGTGTACACAGGAGTGTTGACAGCAGGATCATATGTATATAACTCAACCAAAGATAAGACAGAACGTATTGGACGTATAGTACGTATGCACGCGAACGATCGTGATGAGGTTAAAGAGGTGTGTGCCGGAGACATCGCAGCGGGTGTTGCCTTAAAAGATACAACAACTTCTGATACACTTTGTACACCAGAACACCCTATTATACTCGAGCGTATTGTTATCCCTGAACCAGTTATCTCAATGCGTGTTGAACCAAAGACAAAGCCAGATCAAGAAAAGATGGGTATCGCTCTTTCTCGTCTTGCTCAAGAGGATCCAAGTTTTCGTGTCAATACTGATCCAGAAACTAATGAGACTATTATTTCAGGTATGGGTGAGCTTCACTTAGATATTATCGTTGATCGTATGAAAAGAGAATTCAATGTGGATGCAAATACAGGTAAGCCACAGGTAGCCTTTCGTGAGACAATACAAGGTGACGCTGAAGCAGAGGGTAAACATGTAAAGCAGTCAGGTGGACGCGGTCAATTTGGACACGTACGTATTCGCATTAAGCCAATAGACTACACAGTACTCGACGAAGACCTGCCAAAAAATACAAAGAGATATGACCACTTTGAATTTATTAACAGTATCAAGGGTGGAGCCGTTCCTCAAGAGTTTATACCAGCAGTAGAAAAAGGATTAAAAGAAGCACTAGACCGTGGTGTTCTAGCCGGATTTAAAATGGTTGACGTATCTTGTGAGCTTTATGACGGATCATATCACGACGTAGACTCTTCAGAAATTGCCTTTAAGCTTGCAGCTAGTATGGCCTTAAAAGAGGCGGTATCAAGAGCGAAAGCAGCAATCTTAGAGCCAATCATGAAGGTAGAAGTAGTAACGCCAGACAAGTTCTACGGAGACGTAACAGGTAGTCTGTCATCAAAGCGTGGACAAATTGAAGGTATGGATGATCGTGGTATGGACAAAGTTGTTAAGGCCCTTGTTCCATTATCTGAGATGTTCGGATATGCGACTAACCTTCGCTCTATGACAGAAGGTCGCGCTACGTTCACGATGGAATTTGGAAAGTATGATGTAGTACCTAATAATATTGCAAAAGAGATACAAGAGAGTAGAAAGTAAAACAAAAACAAATAATAAAAATACGCTTATAAATAAGCGTATTTTTATTTGTGTAAAAAAGTAAAATCATGTTATTTACTAATGTTATAATTAATATGTATTAAAATAATACATAAAAATATGGAAATAATTAACTATTGGGCACTGGCCGGGGGTACACTTTTTGCTTTTATTTTAGGGGCAGTGTGGTATTCGCCTCTTATGTTTGGTAATCTTTGGGCAAAAATTAATGGAGCTGATAAATATACAAAAGAAGAATTACAAAAATTAGAAAAAGAGATGACAAAATTTTATTTGTTACAACTGTTTTTAACAATACTTACTATGTTTGTGCTTTACCAAAATATTAAATATTTTGGTGCAGAAAAGGGTATTTGGTTTGCACTATTTATGTGGCTAGGATATGTTATGCCAACACAGGTGGCTGGAGTTATATGGAGCAACACAGAAAAGAAATATTGGTTTAAACAAATATGTATTTTAGCCAGTTGCCAATTAGTTGCATTTTTGGTAGCTGGATATATTTTTTCTGTTTTCTAGAAAAATAAATATATTAAAATAAAAACAAAAGCGGCGCCGAAGGCGCCACTTTTATTTTTATAATTTTAATTTTAATTTATTTCTGAGCTACATCCACATAATAATTAACATCACCATACAATGTATAATTATCTGTATCTAATTTATTCACAAAAGCTTTTATATTTTTACCAATAGATGATTCTAGATCACCTATACTTTCGCTGCCTATTATTTTACCTATTACCCCCTGAGTCCAGCCGAGGGTTAGGGTAACATGTTTAAGTACTCCCTTGTCATCAATTACCACATAGCATTCTCCATCAGCAAAACACCCAGTATTAACTTCTTTTAAAACTCCAGAAAAAGTTACAGGATTAACTAGGTTAATAGTTGCACTTGGCACTTTTGAAGGATCTATTCTGCTATTTGTGTTTGTTTTAACACTACCATCATTTGGATTGTCGCCAGGAAGATAGCCTGATTGTGGGTTATGATTACTGTATCCAGGCTTCATATTTTTATTATTTTTATGCATATTATTATAATTTGTATGAGTTATTGCATAAAATCCGTAACCAAGTACAAATCCAAGCATTCCTATAGTAATTAGATTTTTATTTTTTGAGCAAAAATCACAAAGCTTTTTATATAAATTTTTCATATGTATATATTATAACAGATGAAAAGATAAAGTGAGACAGTTTTAATATTTGTGTTATAATTCACTTATGAAAAAAGTAGTACAAAATCCAGGGCAATATAAGATAAAACATAAGATATTAACTGAGTTACGTAGTATACCAGGAGTAGGTAAAGTCATCTCGCATGACTTGTATGATTTAAAAATAAGGAGTATAGATGAGTTAAAGAGACTTCGCGCCGATAGATTATATGAATTACATAATAAGTTCAAAGGTGCTGTGCAGGATAGGTGTATGCTTTATACTTTTAGATGTGCTATTGATTATGCTAATAAAAGTGAAGCAGAGAGAAAGAATTTTAAATTAAATTGGTGGGATTACAAAGATTAGCAGTGAAGATAAATAATTAATCAAAAAGAAAAAGTAATTTTTCAAAGCTTTAAATTTTTCTG
>JAYTMX010000044.1:0-1519 GCA_043728155.1 bacterium | reverse complement strand
GCATTTTCTATCTTTACCATTTCAAATGGAACTATTTCGTTGTTTCTTTTTTTAAGACCTGATATTGTTGGATTCATATATTTATTTTTAAAAATCTTGATCTGTATATTTTTTGACGCTGCGTGTAGGGTTCCCTTTGGGATTAAGCGCGAGGATAAAATTATACAGATTAAGATTTGTTTTTTTGGGATTAATAAGAACTATATAATAATATATTTATACCCTAACTGCACAATATTTATAATTTTTGTAAATATAAAAATAATATAATAATAAAATATATTAAAAATATGTAAATAGTAAAATACTAAAACAGATAATCAAAACAAAATAATCTGGAAACTATCCAAATAACCAAATAAATACAAGCTTTTTTAGACTTAAAATAAATAACCAAAACACCACTAAAAATATTAGCACATAAAAATAATACCTACAAATCAGAAAAACACATTAAAAACTTATCCACAGCAAATATATTTATACAAAAAATATACGCTTATTTTATCTTTCCCCTCATTTCCTTATGATATTTAATCGCGAATCTATGTGCTTCGTAATTAGCTAGGATTATACTATCTTTTAACTTTTGATTTTCTATTTTGTTCTCTTTTTTATTTATATCCTCGCTCATCTTAACGCCTATTATGTTTTCGATACCTAGTATCTCCCTCGCTTTATGCTTATCGTCTTTTACTACGCTGATTACTCTTATATTTAATTTAAAATTAGCTATTACTTTTTCTGCGATATTTTTCTGCCCTATTCCACCATCAATTACTATTAGGTCTGGCATCCCCCACTCAGTATGCTTTAATCTTCTACTCAGCATCTCGTGTATTCCCATATAGTCATCATTAATGTCTTGTACTAATTTGAATTTTTTGTATTCACTAGTTTCCTTTTTACCATCTATTACTACTGTCATAACTCCAACGCGACTGGTACCGCTGATATGTGCTACGTCAAAGGCTTCGATGCGAAAAGTACTGTCTTTGTTTATCTTGAGATTATTTTTAATTTTATTATTTGTCTCCTCATCAAAATCAGAGCTTTCGTCTTCATTATTTTTTATTAGTGACACGTCACGTATATGATCTAGCGCCCAGATAGTATTTCTAATTACAACTGCCCTTTCGAATCTTTCCTCTTTAGCAGCTAACTTCATTTCTTTTTCCAGATCTTTTTTAATGGTCTCTCGCTTACCTTCGAATAGATCTTTGATATGCTTTATATTATTTTTGTATTCACTTACTGTAACGCGGCCACAGCATGCGCCAGGACATAATCTTATCTGTGCGTTAAAGCATGGCTTTTCAAATATACCGCCAACTTCACATCTGTCCCTGTATGGAAATATCTTTCTGATTATTTTCATAGCGTCTATTATTTGCGTACCGCTGGTAAATGGACCGTAAACTTTATCTATTTTCTCAAGGCTGGCATCTTTTATAAATCTCTTTTCATAATCACGTGTTCTCATAATCAAAACTCTTGGATACTCTTCTTTGGTTATGAC
>JAYTMX010000043.1:0-2208 GCA_043728155.1 bacterium | reverse complement strand
GATTTGGTTTTTTTATTTTACTTTCTTGGCGCAGATGGCGGGGCTCGAACCCGTAACCTCCCGCGTGACAGGCGGGTGCTCTAACCAGTTGAGCTACATCTGCAAAAGGTAATCCAACTAATCTCCCGAGTAAACTCAGGGAAAAAAATTTATCGGTCTGCGATTAGTTGAATTAATAAACATTATAACATAAAAAAAGAATTAAGTCCAAAAATATTTTATTCTAAAATCATATTGTCATATACCTTAATACTCCACTCCCCGGCTACGCCAAGACTGTCTAGGTTATGATACACGCAGGCCAGATCTGTCCTTAAGACTTTTGGGTACAGACTGTTTTTTGCTAAGTACTGCTCTATTCCCCTCCTAAACATTTTTTGTTTTGCTTTTGTAAAGTTATCCTCTGGTTTTAAATTATCTTTGTTAACCCCTTTTCCAACTTCTAGACTTTTAACCTCTACAAAAAGGTACTCAGTGCTGTTACTTCCTTCTATATTTTTATACATGACAAGGTCTAATTCACTGTTTCTTGTTCTTGAGTTTTGATTAGCTAATGTCCACCCTCTCTTCTCATACCACTTTCTGGCTATACTTTCAGCATTAAAGCCTAGATTTTTATTATGCATATTAGCGTACTTGGTATTAGTTTTCATAAATACATATTAACACAAAAAGACTAAAATACCTCAAAACTGTGTATAAACCTGTGAGTACTGTGTATAACGGACATAAAATACATCTGTCAAAATATACAAATGTAAAAGTCTATTATAAAAATAAGTATATAAAATAAGCTTTTTTAGAGAAAAGACTCATTTAGTCTTATATTCTATATTTTTTATGTCAATTTGTGCCACGTGAAACGTTTTTAAGACTGACCTCAAAGACATGTGGGTATAAATTTTGTATATTTTTTAACTTTATGTTATAATATTTTTATAGATGCGGTGTTGGTTCAGTGGTAGAACACGTCCTTGCCAAGGATGAGACAAGAGTCCGATTCTCTTACGCCGCACAAAGTAATAGGGTTATACATAATTTGGTAAGTAAACTTACCAAATCAAAACGTCTTAACTAATAAGATATAAATTAACTTGATTAGGGTTGATTCATAATATTTTTATTATCTTTATGATATAATAAATGTATGCTCTTGTAGTGAAATGGATATCACATCGGTCTTCGGAACCGCTGATCCTGGTTCGAATCCAGGCAAGAGCACTCAAATGTTAGCGAAAACGTTACACGTAACCCAGTAGGTGATTTTACTAAATCAGAAACGAAAACAAAGTTTAAATAAAAAAATATAATATGGAAACAAATAACGTTACACGTAACCCAGTAGGTGATTTTACTAAATCAGAAACGGAAAAAAGGGTAAATATATATGACTTAGCAGAAAAAGACTTAAAAAGTATTGATTTTGCTATGTTTTTTAAGAGTATACCAAAAGATGTGCGTATGGTATCAGCTGTAATAAAGCACGCCGGATTCGAGACCTATCTTATCGGAGGTTGTGTCCGTGATCACATTATGGGTAGAGTGCCTAATGATTATGACTTTTGCACAGATGCTACACCAGAGCAGATTATAAGTCTATTCCCAAGAACTTTTTATGAAAATGTATATGGGACAGTTGGGGTTGTCACTATTTCTGAAGAAGAAGCAGAGAAACAAGCGAGAGAAAATCTAAAAATATTAGAAAAAGCAGAAAATAACGTTACACAAGAAACGTTTAGTCTTGAAGCACTAAAGAAAGAGGTAGAGAAAATAACAAAAGCGAGCATAGTAGAAGTAACTCCATACAGATTAGAGAGTGAGTATAGCGATGGAAGAAGACCAGACAGTGTAAAATGGTCACAAAATATAGAAGATGACCTGAGGAGACGTGATTTTACGTGCAACGCACTCGCTTATGATATTGTTACTGGTAAGCTTATTGATAATTTTGAGGGTGTAAAAGATATAAAGGACAAAGTTTTACGTTGTGTCGGCAACGCGGGCCAAAGACTTGGTGAGGATGCACTTAGAATGTTACGTGCCGTCAGGTTTTCAGCGCAATTAGGGTTTAGATTGGACGACGTTACATGTGAAAGCATTAAAAAGAACGAATATATGCTTAAAAACATTTCACGTGAAAGGGTTCGTGATGAATTCTCAAAGATTTTAATGACGTCAGTTCCGAAAGCAGCAATAGAACTAGCTCAT
>JAYTMX010000042.1:0-4662 GCA_043728155.1 bacterium | reverse complement strand
CATATTAAAAATAAAAAATTAGAAGCGGGCATTAACTTGGAACTCGTAGCCACTCGTACTCCAGGATTTTCAGGGGCGGAACTCGCCGCGCTAATTAATGAATCAGCAATACAAGCAGTAAGAGAAGATAGAAAAGAAATCACAGAAGCAGATCTTTTAAAAAGTATAGAAAAAGTAATGCTAGGCGCTGAGAGAAAAAATCACTTAATGGGGGAAGAAGAAAAGAGATTAGTTGCGTATCATGAGGCAGGACACGCATTAGTTGCTGCAGTATTACCAAATGCCGACCCAGTGCATAAGATATCAATTATTAGCCGTGGTAATGCTGGAGGTTACACTTTGAAGTTGCCGACAGACGAGAGGAGGTTAACTAATAAGCTGGTATTTGAAGATGACATCGCGATGACCTTTGGTGGTTATGCTGCTGAGGAGTTAATTGTTGGAGTTACGAGTACTGGACCATCATCAGACATAGAGCAGGCAACAGCGATGGCACGCGCCATGGTTACTCGTTATGGCATGAGTGAACTTGTAGGGCCGATTGCTATAGAGTCAGATAGGAATATATTATCTTATGGCAGAAGTAGTGGAGATAAGATATATTCAGAAGAATTTAACAAAGTGGTCGATAGTGAGATAAAAAGAATAGTAGAAGAAGGAAGAGATAAAGCAAGAATTGTAGTGCGAGAATACAGGGCAGTATTAGAAGCAATAGTATTAGAATTATTAGAAAAAGAAAATCTAGAACGCGATGATTTTGAAAAAATATTAACAGCACACAACATACCACTTAAGAAATAACTTAAACAAAATTATACCCCAATCTTACGAATGGGGTATTTTTGTTACTTACTTAAAATGTTAAACAGCAACTAATTGTTTTGGTTTTCTAGCTAGCATTACAGCTGTTTCTGCTGCTGTTTTTTTTGAATTTTTTGTAGGTGCTATTGATAAACATCCACAGGAAGTAGGGCAGTTCACTGCAGGACATCCACTTGCTTTGTTTAGGTCCGAAGCTTTATTTATAGCTTGAATACAAACTTCTGAACCTGGTTTTAATGTACACATTTTTGCTCCTCGGCAAAATTAATATTTATGAAAGTCGCTTTTAAGACGACATGTTTTTCTAGCTTTAATTTTTATTATCAAAACTAGATCTTAATTATAGCAAATCTACACCTTTTGTCTACAGGATTATCTCCTTATTTTGTTTGAAGAAGGAAGTGATTTATGGTATAATACTTGTACTTAAATAAAATTAAGTATCCTCTCGTAGCTCAGTTGGTTAGAGCACTCGGCTTATATCCGAGTGGCCGCTGGTTCAAGTCCAGCCGGGAGGACAAAGATATAAATAAAAATAAGCTTGTAAAAGCTTATTTTTATTTAGCTTGACAGCAGGGGGGGGTACTATGCTAGTATAATCTTGTGTAGTGAAGTTTATTTTATTACCGTTCTTTAACAAACCAAAGGAATATTTCCATGAAAACAATTCTCTCGGGCATCCGTGCTACAGGAAGACTCCATTTTGGAAGCTATCTCGGTGCAGTAAAGCACTTTGTAGATTTTCAGGCTCAGAAAGATACTCAGTGTCTGTATTTTATTGCAGATTTTCACACACTCACTACTTTGGATGATCCTCAGGAGCTCAGGACTAACCTAGTGGAAATGGTGAAAGATTATTTAGCTGCTGGACTTGACCCTGAAAAGTCAACTATCTATGCACAGTCAAGTATTCCTGAGATCGCTACGCTTGCAATGTATCTTGGTATGCTGCAACCATTTGGAGAACTTGCCAGGATTCCAACTTACAAAGATCTTGTAAAAAAGAATCCTGATAGAATCACACACGGATTGTTTAGTTATCCTGTGCTTATGGCGGCTGACATTCTTGGCCCACAAGCTGATATCGTTCCTGTTGGAAGTGATCAGATTCCAAATGTTGAATTAGCTAGGAATTTGGCAGTATCGTTCAATAATCGTTATGGGAAGACTTTTAAAATTCCCGAAATGCTTGAAGAAATGATCAAAGTTCCAGGACTAGATGGAAGCAAAATGGGCAAATCTGATGCGCAAAACGCCATCGGAATTACTATGAGTAAAGAAGAGATTCTGTCTAGATATCTGAAACAAGGTGTGACAGATAAGAGTAGGATTAAAAAAGACATACCGGGTGACCCACTTAATGGTTGCTTAGCAGTCTACCCTCTTCATTTACTTGTAACAGAAGGAGAGTCGACAAATATGTCTATTGCTAAAGATTGTCAGTCTGCAAAGATTGGATGCTCTGATTGTAAAAAACAACTTGTTGATAATGTCTGGAAAGTATTAGAGCCTTTTCAGGAAAGACGAGCTTATTTTTCTGAACAAGACAAACTTGTAAGAGAAATACTCCACGAAGGTGGAAAAAAAGCAAGAAAACTAATTTTGCCAACCATTGATGAAGTGGCTGACAAAATGGGAATTGTAACCTATTAACCAAAAAAGGAGTGTGTCATGCCCCAAGACTTAAAGACCCTGGGAGACAAGCTGAAACTGATCGACCAAGGCATAATGGATCTTGTATTGAAAAGAATGCAACTTGCCCGTCAAGTTGGATTCTTTAAATACTTGAAAGGAGATGAGATCTCAAGACCTTCAGTTGAAGATAGTAGAATTGCTGGAATACGGCAATATGCTGAGTCAATTGGTCTTAATCCTAATTTCGCATCATCTCTACTTTACAGTCTCATTGATGAGGCCTGTAAAGAGCAGATGATACAACTTCAACGCGGAAATCTTCTTAAGGAGAATATTATGAATCTTACAGATTATGGTGTAGAAACCCATGTCTCTACAAAGGCTTGCAACTTTAAAGCTTTCAACCTGATGCCGAAATCTCTGTCTTTTCAAGATCGAGAATACGTATTTGGGTTGATCTATCCAGTAGCACAAAGTGCTTTTGGTCAATTGCATTCGGAAAAGTTTGCGCATGATGTTAAGTCTCATGCCTTAGATCACACTGAAATTCTGATTGTCCAGAATGAAAGTGGTAAGACGATCGCATTTCGTATTTGGGATGTGATCGGTGGGCACTCTAAGCCTATTATCTACTTGGCTGGAATGTGTGTATCTTCTGAGTATCAAAAAAATGGACTCGGACCAGCAATGATTGAAACAGCAATTAGAATCGCTGAGCAAACTCATAAAGACTGGGGTTATGTCGTTCTAAGGACACAAAACTGGGCAATGCAAAAAAGTATGGCAAGTATTGCTGAGAAATCTGGACTTTATCAAAAATTTGGTGATAGTAATATCGCTCCTGATTTGCAAAGCGCCGCAAAAGTTGTAGCTGACAAAAATGGTGACCCATATTTTGATTCTGAGACTTTGGTTTCAAGAGGAATTTATGGAGCATCTCTGTACGGCAACTCTCAAAGTTTTCAAGAAGGTTTTGATGGGTTGAATGCTGAAAATGGTGATGCTGCATATTGCGTTTGGCGACGTTAAATTATCTCTGAGTTAGACCATTTCGATTTTATCGAGATGGTCTATTTTTTTACTCATATTTATTGTATAATACTTTATATAATATATGTCAAAAATACTAATAGTTGGATCAACACATGGTCACGAAAGAATTGGTCTTCGTGTCATACAAGAATTAAAGCAGCTTAATATTGACGAAAAGTTAGTAAGCTTTGAAATTGGAAATCCAAAGGCGTCTGAAAAAAATATTCCATTTTTTGAAAATGATTTGAATAGAGTTTTCCCCGGAAAAGAACATGGCACTTATGAAGAGATGAGAGCTTTTGAACTGTCTAAAAAAATTTTAAATGCAGAAATTGTAATCGATGTGCACTCAACTAACACTACGGACTTATCTAATAAATCAATGTTAATAGTTACAAAATATGACAACAAGACAAAAGAAATAATAGATATAATTAATCCACCCAAAGTATTGTATATGAAGTATAAAGGAGATAATGCACTTATATCTCAAGCAAAAGTTGGAATAGCCTTTGAATATGGAAAAGATACGAGCGTTGATGTGCTGCAAGCAACTTTATATGATATTGGAAAATTATTAGTTAACTTAGAAATAATAGAAAAAAATCCTTATAAAAATCCTAGACTAGAGGTTGAGACAGAAACATTTGAAGTTTATGATGTATTTAAAAGGACTTTTATTGGTGGTTATAAATTAGATAGTGGTGTTATAAATTTTAAATTATGTATAAAAGATTCTTTGGTGTGTAACATAGATATGGATAAGAAAATTTTTGCAGATGAAGATTTTGTACCGATACTTTTTGGAGAAAATAGATATACTGAGATACTAGGTTTTAAGGCTAGAAAAATTTAGTTCAAGTCCAGCCGGGAGGACAAAGATATAAATAAAAATAAGCTTGTAAAAGCTTATTTTTATTTAACTTGACAGCAGGGGGGGGCAGCATGCTAATATATTAATATAGTTATAAAGTTAATCAGCCTGATTAAAACTAGTAATTAAATTATTGCCAAAGGCAGAAAGGAGAAAATTAATATGATAAAAGTTAAGCAACCAGTAGATGGATTTAAAACCGCAAGTAATTGTCGTTATCCATGGTTCTGTGTAGCGGTAAAGCAAACAGCTGACTCCGTTCAAGTGCGTGATACTAAAGACCCAAACAAGAAGACCCT
>JAYTMX010000041.1:0-7054 GCA_043728155.1 bacterium | reverse complement strand
GGTAGATTAAATAATAGAATTATGAAAATATTAGGTGGCTACACTCCAAAAGAAGAATTGGGTAGATATGAAGTGTTCGGTTGAGTGGTGGTGAGTGCCGAATTACTTCAAAATAATAATACAATATATTTAACTTTTTTGCAAATGTTCTAGTTATTGTGTTATAATATTTTTTAGATAATAAATATAAATATATTAGTAAACATATGCAAAATTACGGACTAAAAGTAAATACAAAATATGATTTGAGCGAATATGAAGAGAGAGTTATGACTACGGCTGGTGATGTGGTTTTATTTGAAAGTGGAATTTATAAAATATATTGTGACGGGGATACATATATAAAACATAATATTACAAATGGCTTACTGCATGTTACGTGCATTAGTGTACGTGATAATATAAAAATAAATATAGAAGCCATTGGAATGATTGGTGACGGAGTATCTGATGCATATCATAAAATAATCTCTAAGGATAAAAACGTAGACATGAATATTAAAGTAAAAGGTGTGGCAGATAATGATGCAAAAATAATCTACAGGTCATCTATTGGCGGATTGGAAAGCAGTACCGGTACGGGAAATCAAGATGCAAAATTTATAATGTTAAGTAACGAGGTTGAGATAGATGCAGAGCCAAGTCTTGACCTTGCGTCTAATCTAATTCCAACTACTCATAATGTCGCAATTAGTGGAGTGAGCAGAGAGCATATGTTTTATATGAATTTACATGGATTAAATAATAGAGAAAGTGAAATGGAGTTAGTGCAAAGTTTTCTAAGTTAAGTTTTCATAAAAATAGTATTTGTGCTATAATGTCAAGTATGCACAAAGAAGATTTCCAAATATTTGAAAACTTTAAAAATAATCTGGGTAACAAGATAGGTGCTGATTTGGTGTACTTGGATAATTTTTCTACTTCACAAATACCAAATCAAGTATTAGAATCCATGAATCAATATTACACTAATCACAAGTCTAATATAGACAGGGGATTATATTCTTTGGAAGAAGTCTCTACCCAAAAATACGAAGAAGCTAGAAAAAAATTAGCGAACTTTATAAATGTAAGTGACGATGAGATTATATTTACTTCTGGCGCAACGGATAGTTCTAATAAGTTAGTGATGATGATAGAAAAACATTTAGCCAAGTATCCAGATTTGTACAAAACTAAAAATGAGATTTTAATTTTAAATACGACACATAACAGTGACCTGATACCGTTACAAGAATATTCTAAAAGGAATAATCTAGAAGTGAGAATATTAAATATAAATAATATTTTAGAAAATATTTCTGAAAAAACTTTGATAGTAAGCACTCAGGCAGTATCTAACGTAACTGGTGAGATATTTAATTTAAAAAGTATTTTTGCAAAAGCAAAAGAAGTGCACGCTTTTTCTATTTGTGATATGACATCAGCTGTAGGGCATATGAAAATAGATGTCAAAGATTTAGATTGCGACGCAGCTTATTTTTCAGCACATAAAATGTGCGGACCCACTGGCGTCGGAGCACTTTTTATAAAAAGAGAATATACAAGAAGTATGGAACCAGTATTTTTCGGAGGTAATATGGTCTCGAAAGTAAATATAAATAATGAGAATAAAAATAACGAGTATAGAAGTGATGTGAAATTATTTGAAGCTGGAACGCAAAATATAGCCGGAGTTATTGGTTTTGGCGCAGCGTGCGATTACTTAAATATCATAGGACTAGATAATATATATGAGCATAATCAAGAATTATTTAAATATTTTTATCAAAGCCTAGAAAAAGAAGAAAATATTAATGTAAAAAATAATCTTAGAATAATTTCTCAAAGTAATAACCTAATAGGTAATTTTATTAAATTAGAAAAAAATATTGGAATTATTACTTTTGAAATTAAAAATAAAGAGGGGGTTAGTATTCACGCTCACGACGCGGCTCAGATACTAGCTGATGATAATGTATGTGTGCGTAGCGGTAAGCATTGCGCTGATTTATTACTGCAAGAGATTGGTGTAGTAGCAAGTACTAGAGTTAGTTTTTATTTTTATAATACAAAAGAAGATATAGATCAATTATTTATTTCCGTAAAAAAAGTCCTTCAAAAATTTAAAATCTAAAATAAAAAAAGCCCACTAAATTCGTGGGCTTTGTGCTAAGATAGAAATTTAATTATTTCTTATTTTTTTCACCAAAGTCTTGTATTGCATCAGAGTTATCAACATCCTGAATTAAAACAAGACAATTTGGATGATTCATTACAAGTGGGCAAGCTCGCGTGTTAGGAGCTACCTGAGATATGGTTGGCATAGTTTTTAATTTTGGTGCAAATAGATCATGTACCCAATTAAAACTATCTTGTAGCCAATCTTTGTCGCCACTTACAAGCACCACTTTTATTGGTGGCCTTGATCCCCCTTCTTTACTACGGAGCTCATCAGTTAACAAAAACATTACTCTTTCTGAAATTATCTGCATCTTATTTCTCCAGTTTATAAATACTTTTTTATAATACACTATATAGTATCTTTTAGCAAGTTTTAAAAAATAGTATCTTTTGTTATAATACAAACAAGATAAATTTGTAAGATTAATTTACATAAGTAATTTAAAAAATAAAGACAAAAAATATGGAAACAAATTTAGAAGAAAATAAAAAAATAGCTGATTTATTATTTCCAGGTATCGCTAGTGGTCACCAGCATGATCGTGCATATTTTGAAAGTTTATATTTAAATGAAGAAGTATTAAAGGCACAAAGACCAAGAGAAAATGGACAAGAGTATCTAAGATTAGCGCCGAGTCCAACTGGTGAGCTGCATGCCGGAGCTCTTTACCTGGCTACCATAAGTGATATAGTCGCACACAAAAATGTAGGTAAGTTAATAATTAGAATAGAAGATACTGACAAAGTGCGTGAAGTCGAGGGTGCAAAAGAGAGAATGGTAAAATACTTAAGTTATTTTAATATTAAAATTGACGAAGGTTTAATATTAGAAAATATAAACGGAGTGAGTGATGAAGTGATTTCTGATTTTAATTTGACAGAAATTGGTAATTACGGACCATATGTACAAAGTCAGCGTACTCATATTTATAATGCATTTTTATACGACTTTATCTTAAAAGGTTTTGCTTATCCATGCTTTATGACAAGCGATGAGTTAGATGCTATGCGCGAAGAGCAGACGGTAATGAAAACAAGACCAGGCGTGTATGGCAAGTATGCTAATAGTAAAGATATGACTTATGATGAAGTTAAAAATAAAATAGAGCAAAAAGATAAAAATGGAGAGTCGCAAAAATATGTAATTAGACTAAATTCTAATGGAGACTTTTCAAAGAAAAGAAAATTTAATGATGAGATCATGGGGGATCTAGAACTTTCTGAAAACGACGAGCATTTTGTAATTGCTAAGGGGGACGGTGTGCCTACTTATCATTTTGCTCACCTTATAGATGATTATACTATGGGTATCACCTATGTTATCCGCGCTAATGAGTGGGTGGCGAGTATTACAAAGCATCTAGAACTTTGGGATAAATTAGGAGCGCAGCCAATCAAATACGGCCACATCATGCCAATCAATAAAAAAGATGGTAACAGTGTGCGTAAATTAAGTAAAAGAAAAGACCCAGAAGCATCTGTAAGTTATTATCTAGAGCAAGGTTACACAGTTGATGCTGTAAAGTCATACCTGATGCGTCTAGCTAATCCAAGCTTTGATGCCTGGTGGGATACAGAAGTAACACAAGCTGCAAAAGAAAATAGAGAGATTAATTATGTTAACTATATATCATATTTTAATTTTGATGAACTTAAAAGAAATAGTCGCGGACCACTTCTTGATTTTGACAAGCTAAATAATATTTCAGCTGACATAGTTGGTAGCATGAGTGCAAAAGATGTATCTGAGAAAATATTAAATTGGTCAAAAATAAACGATATAGAATTCTTTAATATAATTAGTAAAGATAAAAATTATTTAGAAAAAGTTCTAAATATAGAACGTGCTGGAGAAACAAAAAGAAAAGATATATATAATTGGAGTGTTGCCAAGTCAAATATATTTTATATGTGGGACGAACTATATGTAAGTGGTGACATAGAAGAAAGTAAAAAAGAAATACTATCTGAGATAGAAAAAAATATAAATGAAGACAAGTATTTTGACATGAGTATAGACATACCAGAATGGATAAGATGTTTTAAAGAAATCTGTATTAATAATGAGATACTTAATAAATACAAATTCGGAGAGATCATGATGGTGCTTAGACAGAAAATAACAGGACTTGAAAAAACCCCTAATTTATATTTTATTTTTAATGTACTGGGAAAAGATAGGGTATTGTATAGACTTTCTAAGTAATTTATGTTATTATATCTATAAGGATAAATAAATACTATGTTAATCGATAAAGTAACTTTAAAATTAAGTGCCGGAAAGGGTGGTGACGGCGTAGTGCGCTGGAGGCGTGAAAAAGGTATACCATATGGTGGACCTGCTGGCGGTGACGGTGGTAAGGGCGGTGATGTGTACTTGCGTGTTATTCGTGACGTATATGCACTAGGTGAATACAGACAAAAACCAGAATGGAAAGCACAAGAAGGGGATAAAGGAGAAAAAAGAAGTATGCACGGCAGTAATGCTGGTGACCTGATTATGAATGTTCCGATTGGTTCTGTTGTGTATAATCGTGATTATGATATAACTTATGACCTATCTAACGACGGAGAATTAATTAAAATATTAAAAGGTGGACGCGGAGGCCTGGGTAATGAGAACTTTAAAACTAGTACAAATAGGACACCAGAAGAGTTCACAAAGGGAACCCTCGGTGAATCAGCTATTTTTGATATTGAGTTACGTCTTATTGCAGATGTTGGACTAATAGGAAAACCAAATGCTGGTAAGTCGTCACTGCTTAATGCTATAACACGTGCTGGAGCAAAGGTTGGTGATTATCCGTTCACTACACTCGAACCGAATCTTGGGGTGTATCACGATTATATCTTGGCTGATATTCCAGGACTGATCGAGGGGGCAAGTGACGGCAAGGGACTGGGTATCAAGTTCTTAAAACACATAAGACGCACTAATACTTTGGTGCACTTAATAGCAAGTAACGAAGAAGATATATTAAAAGAATATAAGATAATCAGAACTGAACTTGAAAAGTTTGACCCAGAAATGAGTAAGAAAAAAGAGATAGTAATTATTTCTAAGACAGACCTTATAAGCGAATCGGAACTCGCAGAAAAAGTAAAAGCTTTTGAAAAGGAAACAGGCATGAAGCCACTCACATTAACACTATTTGATGATGAAAATATCAAAACTTTTGGAGATAGTTTAATATCTGAACTTTCTAAAAATATCCCAATCCCAGCTAGTATGGTAAAGGGCAGAATAGATGCTCAGAAAGAATTAGAAGATTCTAAATATTTGGAAGAGGGTGAAAATTTAGAAAATGAAATTGATGAAGATAGGGCTGAAGATATTAATTAGTAAATATAATAATTTCATAAAAAATTATTAGATATAAAAATAAAAACTAGAATTAATTCTGGTTTTTATTTTTTTGAATTTATATAATTTATAAACTCTTTAATATCTCAATAAAAGCTTTTGGGTTACCGCTACCTGCACTTTCTTTCATGCATTTTCCGACAAAGAACATCTCAAGCTTTACAGCACCAGCCTTGTATTCAGTCCATTCTTTCTGGTTCTCACTTATAACTTTTTCTACAACCTTTTTTACAGCTTCTGGGTCTACTGTTTGTATTAGATTTAATTCTTTTGCTTTTAATTCTACACTCAAATTAATATCATAACTTTCTTTCATTATAGATAACAACAAATCTTTTGCGCCACGTGAAGATAATTTACTTTCATGAGTCATTTGTATTATTTCTGCTAAGTGATTTTCATAAGGTAAGTTAGTAATATTTTCTTTACTCATAATACCAGCAACATCACTTAATAAGTAATTAGCAGCAAGTATTTTTACTTCTGTATTATTTTTATAAATATTATCAAGTAATTTACACACATTGTCATAATAATTAGAAAGATTAGTATTTTCTAATAACAAATTTCTTTGTTTTTCTTGCAAGCCTAAATCGGCTAACCTTTTTTCTTTTACATCTGGTAGTTCTGGTAATTCTGATCTCATTTTTTCTATATCAAATATCTCATGTAAATACATCTTAGGTAGGTCTGGATCAGGAAAATATCTATAATCATTTGCATTTTCTTTTTTACGTTGAGCGAAAGTTTCCAATTTTTGTTCATTCCAACCACGTGTCTCTTGTAATATAGTCTCACCGCGCGCCAGCATGTCAGTGTGCCTGTCTACTTCGTACATAATTCCTTTTTCCACACTGTTAAAACTGTTAAGATTTTTTATTTCACATTTTGTACCAAAAACTTCCGGATCGGTAGTGATTGATATATTCGCCTCAAATCTTATTTGTCCTTTTTCCATGTCTGCATTACCAACCCCTAGAGTACGTATTAATCTTTGGTATTCTCTACAAAATTGTCCTGATGCTTTTGCTGCCTCTTCCTTTGAGTTATAGGTTATCGGTTCTGTTACGAGCTCCATTAGCGGCACTCCGGCACGATTAAAGTCTATTAGCGTGTACAATCCCTTTTCATGGTCACTTTTTGCAGTATCTTCCTCCATATGTATGCGGGTTAGATCTATGCCAGCTAACTTACCACCGCTTACGACTGGGTATTTGTACTGTGTTATCTGGTATGCTTTTGGCATGTCAGGATAAAAATAATTTTTCCTATCAAATTCTGTAAAGTTCGCAATATCACCGCCAACAGCAAGGCCAACTTTTATTATGGACCTAAGCGCCTCCTTATTAGCAACAGGTAATGCTCCTGGCTCAGCCAAACACACTGGGCAGACATTGGCATTTGCTTCACTATTAAATGGGTCATTTTTACAAGCACACCACATTTTACTGAGTGTATTTAACTCGGCATGCACCTCCATCCCAACTGTTACAAAGTATTTTTTTTCTTCTGACATATTTTTTTCTT
>JAYTMX010000040.1:0-4575 GCA_043728155.1 bacterium | reverse complement strand
GCGCGGCGCTCAATCAGCCGCAGCCGCAGCCGCAGCCGCAGCACCAACACCAACACCAACACCAACACCAACACCAACACCAACACCAACACCAACACCAACACCAACACCAACACCAACACCAACACCCGTAGAACCAGAATCTTCAGAAGAAGGAACAAAAGTAAAACCGCTTATAATGCGAGGGGCAGCAAAAAAGCAAAGTGATAATGTGTGGAGTTCTACGATAAAAGAACTTGAACATGCCGGGGTCAGAAGCGCGGTTAATGTAGAAAGAGACGCAATGGCAAAGAGAGAGAAAAATTTGCATGACATAGAAGTCTTAAAATTAGAGGCTGAAAAATTATCTCTAGAAATAGAGAAAGCAAGATTAAAGAAAGAGTTAGAAGAAGCTTTGGCGAACACCAAAATACCAACACCAGCAGAACCAAAAAAACCAGAACAATTTTTAAAGCCACTTAATTATGATGAGATGATGGAGTTTATATTAGGTGCTAAAAAGATAAAAAAAGAAGAAGTAAAACAAGTAGCGAAAGAAGAAGTGAAAGTAGAAGAGATAAAAAAAGTAAATCCTGAAATAATAAAAACCCCAGAAGATAAGAAAAGCTTTTGGAATAGGACAGGAAAATTTTTATCCCTTTTTGTAGCTGCTGCTGGTATGGGTGGAGCAATTACTAATTCTTACAATAACGTAGAACTAGAGCAAAAAGATGTAATCATAGCTGCTGCGCAAAATGATAAAAATACTGTACAAGTAGAGGTAAATAAGAAAATAGAAGAAGTAAAAAAAGAAATCACAAGTAAAATTAATGAGGTGGCGCTCAAAGCTACAAAAGAAGGACTGGAGAAGGCGGGTGTTAAAGCGGAAATAGTTAATGGTGGAATAGTGGTAGAGTTAAAACAAAATTCTGTGCAAGGTGTAGAGAGAAGTGCAAGTCCGGAAAATTTATTAAGTAAAAATGAAAACAAAGCTCAGGCACCTGCCATTAGTGAAGTAGTAGCAAACCAAAAAGTAAGTAAAATAAAAACTGGATCCGAGGCTTGGACTGATTATAAGGATGACCTTATATCAAATGCGATATCTGAACCAAACTTATTGCAAAAACAAAATAATCTAGGTAACTTGATGGGATTTAAATCTGGTAAGGCTATAGGATTTGAGACGCCTGAGCTTGGTTTTAGGGGGTTACTTAGTCAATTAAATAAAGATCAAAGGATAACAGGTGAATTAAGTAAAACTGGAATGAGGGGTGATATGAGCGTCTCAGATTATATTGCAAAATATACCAAGTTAGAAGTGGGTAGCACAGAATATAAATATTATCTAAAAATAGTAAAAGAGATAACCGGAGCAAATGAAAGTGTGCAGATAAAAGACATAGAAACAAAAAAGTTAGCAGCAGCAATAACTAAGGCAGAGGGAGCATCTCATATTTATAATCTAGATAAAAATATATTAGAAAAAAATACGGCTAATAAAATAGTGGAAGCTGTAAAAATATCCGGAGTTAATATGATGCGCTTGGGTTACGGTAATAGTAATGACTTTTATGGGGATATAAATTATAGATTAAATAATATTATAGTATAAAAATAAAAACATGAGATTATTTAAAATAGATGAATCAAAATTATACGAAAAATACTTTACCCATATGACAGTAGGAGAATTTTTTACACTCGAGAGTATACCGAAAGATGTAGAAGAAAATCACATGTATAATATAGGAGAATTTTTAAAAAAGGTAAAAGAAGAAAATCCGCAAATGAGTATAGATGACATGACTATTAACAGTATTATAAATAATCTCTATCTACAAAGAGTAGAAAATGGAGAGATTAGTTAATCTCTTGTGTTATAATTATAATAATACTATGCCACCAAACACACCTAATAACTCAAATAATAATCAAAAACCAAGTCAAAATCAATCTGGTCCAAAGCAGTCACCTCAGAATAATCAAAATGGCAATCCAGAATTGAGTAGATTAAGGTCAGAATTTTCTCGTCTAAAAAATAAAAAAGTTAGCATGCTCGGCTTACCTAAATTAGATTTTGATAAAAATAAAAAGAAAGATCTAGACGCTGCAGCATTAGATTATGAAGATAGTTTAAACAAATATAAAGTAGAGTTAGAGCAGATTTTAAGTGAATCTAATCTTATACAAAGTAGTGGTGGGAAAAAAGATAGTAATAAAACACTTGCAAATGAAATAGAAAAGTATATAGCTGACACTGTAGATGGTGAATTATTGTATATTGAAAAAGAAAAAGAAAAACTTTCTCCAGAAAACATGGCAATTGCACATAAAGAAGAGATGGTTAAGATAAGTAGCAGTGTAAGATCTGTAAAAGAAGCCCTCAGAAAATTACTAAAAGAAATAGAAGAAGCGAAAAAGAAAAATCTAAATGGTGAGTTAACAGATTCGCAAAAATCATTATATTTAGATTTGCAAAAAGATTTAAATCTTGAATACAGAAAAGTAAAATTAGTTTTTGAAGGAAAAAAAGAAGAAGCTAGATATGCAGAATTTAATGTTTTAAATAAACAGGCAGAGGCGACTTGTAATGAAATAGAGTCAAGCTTAGATAATATAAATTCTGGGATAGAATCCATAGAAACACAAGTATTAGATGAGCCTTATTTAAAATCCCCAGAAGAAGATAATAAGATTATGCGTGAAGGGGAGCAAGAGATGCAGCACACACACGCAAAATTAAATACACTTTTAATAGAAATACAAAAAAGAAAAGAAACAGGTAAAAAAATAAGTGACGCAGAGAAAATAGAATTTTTAAGTAGAGGTGAATCACTAATGTCAAAATGTGAATATGATTATGAAAGATTAATCACTCAGGTTAACCCCGCATCAAATGAAGTAAATAGATTAGTCTCTAATATTTTAGGAGTGCCTAATTTTAGTACAGATCCTGCATCAGTAGATGAGAGTAATACTATATTTACAAAAATAAAAGAAGCATTAGATAAAAGCGTAGACGAGTCACCAGAAAAATATAAAAAGACAGAAGGTGAGCTTGATAAAAATATTTTAGAAATAGCAAAAATAAATGCTGAAATAGTAAAAGAAATAGAAAGCAAAGGAAAAGTTAGTGAAGAATCAAAAACGAGACTCAGATTTGAACTATCTCAAATAAATAATAACCTGATTCAAACAGCAGGTGATATTAGTAAAGTAAGAGAGAGTCTTGGGGCAACTCCAACTGATGAACAAATCAATAGAGATAATAAAATATTTGTAAGACAAGGATATGCCATGAGTGTTATGGTAGATGCTGAGTCTAAATTAGATGATAAAAAAGAAATGTCTGCAAAAGAGCAGCGCGAAAATGCAAAAGGTATATCAGATCGTATCAGGATAATAGATAAACAAATTAGCGAAGACATTGATAAATTATCTATTGGTAAAAAGTTATCAGCTGATCAAAAAGAAGGCCACAAAGTGTCACTAGATGTTGAAATAGTTAATCTAAAAGAAGCACAAGACGAATTAGACGCCCTAGAAGATATAAAAGAAAATCAGCCGACCAGAAACCTAGTAGAGAGTATACTCATACGCGCAGAAAACAGGATACAAGAACTAACAGACAAGTTAGAAAAAGTGAGAATAGCCACAGAAAAAGAAGTGATGGAAAAGTTAGATGCTGCTGAAAAAGAAATAGAAAAGATAGAAGCAAATATAGTAGAGATAAACAGAAAAGATGCAGAAGGTAGAAACACATTGAAATTAGCTAAGCAAGAGCACAAAGAAGCTAATTCAAATGATCAAAATCTAGGAATTTTTAGAAAATCTATGAAATCTTTGTTTGCCCCTAATCCAAGTTACAGCAATGGACAAACTTATCATACACAAAAAAGTGTCTCAGAAAATCTTTTTGATCCAAAAACATACGTAAAAGAAGCTAAAGACTGGCTAGCTGATATGCCAGAATCAAATGATAAAGAAAAAAAAATAAAAACAAAGTTAATGAAGAAAGCAAGGCGCATGAATCGTAGAATTACGAGTACAAAATGGAGACATTATATGACACTCAGCGCCTATGAAAAGGGAGCATATCTTGGAGACAAAGTAGGTATGGCAATAGTTGATAAGATTGATGACGGATTAGATAGAATATTTGGTTAATATTATATTACTTTTTAGTTTAATTAAAAATAATTTTGTGTTAAAATTAGTATAAGAAATTAAAACTAATCAAAGCATGACAGAAACGAAAAAGATAAATCTAAATAGTAAGCAAGAAGAGGCGGCAAATAGTATTAAGGGGCCGCTACTAATACTGGCCGGTGCCGGTGCTGGGAAAACGAAAACAATAGTTGAGCGTGTGGTTAATATTATTAAAAGTGGGGTAGAGCCGCGTAATGTACTTTGCGTTACTTTTACCAACAAGGCCGCAAAAGAAATGAGAGAGAGGATAATGTATAGACTTCGCGAGGAAAATCTTAGTGATGAGTATGATGAGCTAGGTATGATGCGCGGCCTGTATAATGTGCCAACAGTAAAAACTTTTCACTCGCTGGGTATGTGGATACTAAGGCGTGAAGCAGATAAGAT
>JAYTMX010000039.1:0-7804 GCA_043728155.1 bacterium | reverse complement strand
ATATTTATTGTTTTTAATTATACTACTTTGCATTCTTACAAGATAATAATGTTAATATTTATACCTGTTTTTTTATTATACTTATGTTACGAGGTACTGTGGGATATAAAAGATATTGAGTCTGACAAAATTGGAAATGTTAGAACCTTACCAAATACTATCGGTAAAGAGAGGACAATAATTTTAATATTTGCAATTCTTTCTTTTGGTGCTCTTTATAATATAAATGTTCTTAACCTTAGCTTAACAAATATAAACATGATGGCTTATTTTATTGCGCTAATATTTACAATAGTGTTATATTTTAATAAAAATTATAACTATAGACTATTTCATCTTTTCTTATATGTAAATATAGTAGCTCTAATTATATTTATCTTATTTATGTATGTATGACCTAACTAATATATCTCAAAAAATCGCTATGATTGGTTTATATGCCCACATTTTTTTATCTATGTCTTTTTATTTTAAAAAATATGGTTTTTTAAATCTGGCTACAAATTTTTTAATCTCATTAGTGCTGTCATTAATACTATTACTATTAACTTTAAATAATAAAGTTTTATATATAACTATTGTTGCTATATTATTCTCTTTTCATAATTATATAGATTTAAAAAAGCATAATAAGATTATACTTTCATATATATTTCTTGCTTTGGGTATAATATCTTCTATGTATTTTTATATTGACCCCATTTCAAATATAGCAATATTTATAATATATAGCATAGGAATTTTCCATTATATCTTCTGGTATCTGATAGCTAAAGCAAATGGCAAACGAGATAGATTTATTTTTTTTATAAAAGTTGTGTTGTATAACTTTTTAATAGCTATTGTTTTTTTATTTTCAAAAGATAACATGACTCAATATTTTTTTAGCCTAACTACATTTTTCTTTATATCTTCGCACCATATATTCTTTTCTTATACATCAAAAAAAATATTGATAAAATAAAATTCTTATATTATTAAATTACTTTTGATGTGAAAGACTAAATTAATCTATTAAATATAGGACTTTCTGGGACTTTATGACTGCTAATTAATTCTTGTATTAGCTTACTTGTTTTTGGCATTACGAGTTTTATTAATTCTGAAATCTTATATAATTCTTGTACGCAGTGAGTGATATTATTTAACCCTTCTTGCTTTATGCTTTCTTCTTCTGATTTAACTTTTTTAAATGGAGAATTAATTGAGATGTACTCGTCTAGATTATTAATATTCTCCCAGGTACTTTGCATATATCTTTGATGGTCATAAGTAGCGCAGAGGTTTTCTATTCTCTCTCTCACCTCACTGTTTATATTTTTTAATATATCACCCTCGATTTTTATAGGCTGAGTAAAATTACTAGTAACCATCTTCATAACGCGACTAGTTAGGTTACCAATACCATTAGCTAATTTACTTTGATAAGCTGCATGCATAACGTCTACTGTTAAGTCACCGTCTTCAAATGTAGACACTTCGCTGGTTACTATAAACCTAAGCACTTCTTCTGGGTGTATTGCGAGTCCCTTGTACTCATTAATAATATCAAAAGGGGAGATAACATTCCCAGTACTTTTACTCATCTTTTGTCCACCACTTTGTATGAATCCATTGATGATTATATTAGTAGAATTAGGTATTCCTGCACTAATTAGCATTGCCTGCCACATCGCGCTTTGTTGCCTGTTATTATCTTTACCGCAATACTGCACTGCACCCCTCTTAATTCTATCCTCATTTATATCTGACCATAAAGAGTCCTGCTCCCAATATCTTATAAAACTAAAATATTCTTCCGTATCTTCACCATAACCCCAGTCTAATGTAGAAATATAGCTCGTCAGTGCATCGAACCATACATACATAACATGTTCGCTATCGCCTGGAACGTCCACTCCCCAGGGCATTTTAGCCTTAAGTCTTGATATTGAAAAATCTTGTAAGCCATTTTTTACAAAAGCACTAACTTCATTTTGGCGAGAATCTGGTATTACAAAGCTATTATTTCTAAAATTAATATTTGCATCTAGTTTGTTCTCATTTTTTTTATTATACAGTTCTAATAACTTGCCCTCATAATTTGAAAATTTAAAAAAGTAATTCTCTTCATCTCTCTCTTCTATTATTTTGGTAGGGTGATCTATACATTTACCATCTATTAGTTCACTGTCAGTCTTTTCAAGTTCACAGCCGATACAATACTTTGTCTTGTAATTTTTTTTATATATATCCCCATTATTAAAACATTTTTGCCACATCTTTTGCGCTGCTAATATATGTTTTTCGTCTGTGGTTCTAATAAATCTGTCGTATGAGATGTTAGAAATCTCGTGAAAGTCTTTGAACCTCTGTGAATACTTATCTACATAAACTTGCGGAGTTAAATTTTCTTTGACTGCACCTTCATAAAGTTTTGATCCGTGCTCGTCTGTACCTGTGTTAAATATTACGTCGTATCCTAGCGCGCGCTTAGCGCGCGCAATAACATCAGCGCGTACCGCCTCCATAGCGAATCCAATATGCGGCTCAGCGTTAACATAAGGCAATGTTGTAGTTATGTAGAAAGGCTTTTTGTTTTCGTTTTTTTCTTGTGTCATAAATTTATTTTAACATAAAAGAGATTTTTGTAAAAAATATAAAAATATTTTAATTATTCATACCTTATTACCTCACCCCTACCCTCGCTTGGTATCCTATCATTTAAAATATCATTGATTAACTCCATCATAATTGCGGCCATAGGAACTGCTATCACAACACCCCAAAAGCCAGCAAGCTTTGCTCCAACTAATACTGCAATAAGTATAATTATAGCTGGAACTCCAATCACGCTGTTCATTATTTTTGGAGTTATAACATAATTCTCGAGCTGATTAACTATTAAAAATACAGAAAGGGTTAAGAGGGCTGCGCTCATGTCTTTTGTAAAGTACGCGGTTAATACTGCTGGTACTGCCGCTATAAATAATCCAACTACCGGAATTAATTGCCCAAAGAAGGCAAGTAGTGCAAACACTGTTGCATACTGAATGTTAAGAATTAATAGTGGTATTAGTATTAAAATGGAAACAATCAGTGCTACTATCACCTGCCCCTTAGCCCATGAGCCGATCTTCCTTTCACTGCGAAGCCAAAGATCAACTATATATTTTTCATAAAACTTTGGAGTGATTAACTTTAAAAAGTTCTTAATACCATCATCTTGTACTGCCAAGTAAAATGCAAAAATCATAGTTAGAGCAAAATTAATTAGTCCACCAAGTACGGCACCAGCAGCGCCAGCAACGTTACTGGCACCAACTACCGAATTTTTAACTATACTTAATATCTGCCCCTTAGATATATCTTTTGACAGCTCACCTATATAGATAGAAATATCTCTAAATCCCATGTCACGGCCAAATATTCTAAATTGTTCTAGTATCATCGGCAGTTTTGAAATGAACCTGGCTAAATCGTCAGCAAGGGTCGGTAGTGCAAATACAGCGAAGCCAATAATACTACCAAATATGAGAACAAAAACAGAGGCTACAGTTACAATGCGAGGTATTTTAAAATTTTGAAAATACTTTGCTATCGGATCAATAGTAGAGGCTATAACTAATCCCACTAATAAAGTTAGAAGTAGCTCACGAAAAAAGAACATTACATAAGCGAGCCCAACCCAAAGCATAATACGAACTATGGACCCATTAGTTATACTATATTTTATAAAGTTATTAGTGCTTATATTTTCTTGCATATTAATACAATAATAACATAAATTATAA
Organism: bacterium; assembly: GCA_043728155.1. Taxonomy (GTDB): domain Bacteria; phylum Patescibacteriota; class Minisyncoccia; order Phycocordibacterales; family UBA5272; genus JAUPVO01. The sequence goes on along the minus strand of JAYTMX010000039.1, from coordinate 4,031 downwards.
GATTCCTATAAACTTTGTGAATATATTTCTAATTATTTATGTTATAATACTTATATATAAAAATAATAAATAAATTAGTATGTATAAATTTAAAATAGAAGAGTCTTTTAAAAAAGGCTGGGAATTAACAAAAAAACATTGGGCAACACTTGTCGCTGCATTTTTAATTACAATCGCAATTTCATTTGCAATCGGACTAGTATCTACATTATTTATGGCAGCATTTCAATCAGCTCCAGAAATAGGAACAGGTATTTATTTCTTTATGCAATTAATTAGTATTATCGTTAGTCTTTGGACTGGTTACAATCTTTACAAAATGATGATTAATATGGTTGACGGTGCTGAAGTAAAAGCTCTTGATGTTCTTCATTACTCAAAAGATACAGCAAATAAACTTTTAAAATATATTGGAGGTAGCTTACTATTAGCTTTGGTTGTAATAGTTGGTCTAATCTGCTTTATTATTCCTGGAATTTATTTTTCTGTAAGATTTATGTTTGTACCGATGTTAATCATCGATAAAAATATGGGTATCATGGATTCATTTAAAAAATCAAGTGAGATGACAAAAGGTGAGATCTGGCACTTAATTGGTTTTGCACTATTATCTTTTGGAATAATCATAGTAGGTCTTATCGCCTTACTAATTGGAGTTATTCCAGCTGCAATCTTGGTGTCACTTACTAACGTTGTAGTGTATAGAAAATTAGAGAGTCATGTAAATACAAAAGTAGCTTAGTTGTATAAAAAATAAGTTCTTAAGAACTAAATAGCGGCGCCTTCGGCGCCGCTATTTAGTTTTGTATCTTAATCTATCCTTATTACAAGATATTATTTATATCAGAATTAGGATTAATAATTACTTCCCTCTTAATCTTATCTTCTAATTTTCTGGCCACCATCTTAGCCTCTATATTATCACCATAAACTGTTACGCTTTCACTCTCTCTTACTTCTCCATCTCGCATATCTTTGTATATATTATCAGTAATATGATCTACAACCTGGAACCCATGTTCGTGTATATCTTCGAATCCTAAGTTGATTTCTCTCTCTTCTTCTACTCCATCTTTATTTTTAATAATATACTTTATATTATTTTGATTTATATTTATTTTCATATATATTATTTCTTATCTATATTATATATCAAAAATTTATTTAATTATAAAATAGTACACAGAAACTAAAAGCAAGATAAAGATACTTAAGTAGATAAATACTTTATTTAATTTTTCTAAAATAATATCCCTCGCCTTCTCTCCATAATTCTCGGCAATATAGGCGACGATAATATACCTTGTAAATTTACCTAAAAATAAAGCTATAGCAAAAGGTAGAAAAGCCACCTTGAATATCCCTCCAAAAATAGTAAATATCTTATCTGGAATCGGTGTAAAGCTGGCAACTAGCATTGCCCAAAATACATTCTGTGAATAAGCGATTCTAGTTGATTCTAAAAAAGTAGTAATGTCAAAGTAAGCAAGTACTCTGTCTCCAAAATACGCAGCGATAACATAAGTTGTAATACCACCAAATAGTGACGCTATTGCCCCAAAAGTAGCGATATACAGGGCTGAATACTTTTTATACATTGATATCGGTATAATTAATAGGTCAGGCATAATTATAGAAAAGCTTTGCTCAAAAAATGCCACCCAAAATAATGCATGCATTTTGTATTTTGAGTGAGCGTACTTTTCTACATAATCAAATACTTTTTCTATATATTTTTTGATATTCATAATTAATTTTATATAGCCTTAATTTTAAAATTTATCTTAAAGTAACACCATTGGTCATGATCTGAGATGGATTAAGTAAAGCAAATTTTTCTACTTTAACTCCGTCAAGTTCTATTGTCTCACTAGCAGCCATTATCATGGCTGTACTAAGCTCACCCATCATTTTCCTTGGCTCTAGATTAGTTACAAATGGAAACTGTTTTCCAATTATATCTTCTATTTTTACGTACTTTTTTATACCAGAAAAAACATTACGAATGTGCTTTTCTATTTCTGTGTTACCACTCTCACTCTCTACCTCTCTCTTTTCTCCAAAATCAACACTAAGGCGCAATAATTTGTCACTACCCTCTACTTCTTTTGCATCTACTACTGTACCTAGCTTTATTTCTACTTTTGCAAAATCATCTATGCTTATCTTTTTATTTTCTACTTTTTCTTCTTGCTTAATTGTAGCTTCAAGATTTATTTCCGGAACTAGATTTTGGGTTTCATTTTTTTTTTCTTCTGACATATTTTTATTTTGGTTTTATTAAAACTATTTCTAATTTAGATTAATCATTCTCACCTTTGTCCTCATCATTATCTTCTGCATATTCTCTTGGTTTTACTTTATCCAAATATCTCTGTAATATAAGAGCTGCCGCTGCATCATCTACATTTTCTTTGGCTTCTGGTTGCCGTCTTGCTTCGAATGTTGTATACCATTCTTTTTCAAAAACTATTTTAATAGAACTTAGATTTTTTTCTACTAATTTTTCTTTTAACTGTTCTGAAAATGCTTTTGCTTTTGCAGCAACTGGATTTTCTTTACCATCTTTATCGAGTGATAACCCCATAACTATGCCGTCTATGCCACACCCTTTGATAATTTCTAATGTATCTCGCATCAGGTCTTTGTCATTCTCGCTTATCATCATCGGGAATGCTAGCTTTCCCTCACCATCACTTTCTGCAAATCCTACTTTTTTGGTTCCGTAATCAATTCCTAAATATTTCATAATTTTATCTTAATTATTATAACAAATAAAACACGCGGCGCAAAGCGCCGCGTGTTAATAATTATTTGATTAAAATTAATGATCGCATACCACCCCTTCCTCTCCGCAAACATGAGCAGCTTCATTTTTATTACCCATTTTTGACATTATCATGTCTTTTATTTCTGGAATAAAAGACTTTACATCTTCATCTGATAATGTACCGTCAGCTAATTTTGATTTTATAGCTTCTGGTAATTTATCTGTAAGGCCAAATTTGTTAATCATGTCAGTAAATTTACTAACATCAATATCGTTAAAATTAATAAGATTAGATGCAGCATCAGTAACCATATTAGTTACTTTTGATGTCATGTCTCCTGCTACTGATGTAGCACCACTTACCATATCAGTAGCTTTGCTACCGAATAAACCTTTGATTGTTTCTATTATACTCATAGTAACTTAATTCTAGCATTTATATAAAAAATATGCTATAATTTTATACACTGGAAGCATGGCCGAGTGGCAAAAGTTTAATTTTGGCACCTGCCTTAGAAACAAAGTAATAATTGGAAGTGTGGCCGAGTGGTTTAAGGCACCTGTCTTGAAAACAGACGACCCTAAAGGTCCGTGAGTTCGAATCTCACCACTTCCGCCAAAATAAAAATACACATTAACTTGTGTATTTTTATTTTAATCTACTTAACACTTATATTTTATTATTCAAATCCTCTATCTTTCTTTCTATATTTCTAAGTGAAGCTTCTTCTTTTTTGATCTCTTCTTCTATCTCTTCTTCTGTTTTTTCTATTAGCTTCTTGTCATGTCTTATGCCTGACATTATAATACTATCTCCTATGAATACCGACACCAATAGTCCAGTTACAAGTAATGTTACGACACCCAATATCATAGATCCAAGATTAGAAAATACATAACTGCCCCAATAAGTATTTTTCTCAAAATAGTCCGCGCTGTGCCATACTCCTCTCCAAAATAATATTACTCCGGATCCACCAATTACAGAGTATACAAATGGGTGGCGAGCGAGAGCGGCCCTAACATGATCTTCTAATTTATCAAAGAAACTATCTAGAAACTTGTATGTTTTTTTCATACTCATATTATATCATAAGTTATAATTAAATAAAGAAGAATAAAATATAAAAACAAAAAACTCTTAATTAAAAGAGTTTTTATCTTGGTGGACCCCAGCGGACTCGAACCGCTCACCTCCTCAGTGCAAATGAGGCGCTCTACCAGATGAGCTAGGGGCCCTAATAATAATTACTTATTTCTA
>JAYTMX010000038.1:0-13567 GCA_043728155.1 bacterium | reverse complement strand
AAATTACTTTGGGGAAGTATGGTTTTGGTTATTATTTTTGGAATATTTAAAATAGTAAAATGGGGAAAAGTTTTTAATCAAAGTTATATAGAATATTCTAATAAAAAAGAAAGTATGAACTTACCTATCTTAATAGGTGAAAAAAAGCTCACAGAAGAACAGACTTTAGAATTAAAAGATTTTGAAAATAGATTAAATAAAATAAAAATAAAAGTTGTCTCAGTCGAAACCTCAACTAGCACTGATACTTTTATTTATAATGTCTTAGACGTAAATAATTCTAACTTTGCCATTAAGATGAATTTTGACAGAAACATAGAAGATACTTGGAATTCATTTGTTAGTGTTTATTTTAGTGACGATATAAAAAAGTTAGCAAAAAATAAATTAGAATATATTGACGTCAGATATACTAGTAAAGTTTTTTATAAATTAAAAAGTGATAAAAAGTTAGATATTAGCATACCAAATACGACCATAAATAACAACATCTAAAATAAAAAAATATTGACACAGATAGAGTAATTATGTTATATTTAAGTTTCGTTTTTTTAGGTAATAATGCCACATCTAACCAAGGAGAAACGATATGAAAATATCTAACATTCAACCTGTGTCTAGATCAGAAGCAGAGAGTCTACGTTTTGAAATCGTATTTCAAAGTAGGGAATGTGGAAAGATTAAAGGTTTCCGGCTTTGCGGAATTGGAAAAACTGAATCTGAGCAATATGCGTTATCTTTTGTAAAAGCTATGCAAATAGGTAAAGGTGAGATCGGCCATGAGGATAGTGAGATCATCTTTACTCACAGAGGCATTAGTGAGGATAAAGCAGAAAGATCTCTCGGTATTTTTGGTATAAGTGATGGGGGTGTTTACAGTACACCCCTAGAAGAAAAATACTGGATAGAAATAGAAAAAATGCTTTCCGGAGAATATAACGGAGAGAAATGCTCAGTTAGATATGAGCAAGGGTTTAGTAGAGGATTTTATTTTGGAGCCATATAAAAATTTATAAGAAAAAGCAGCTCTGCTTAAATATTGCCAAGTCCTAAATTGTATTTCAGGATTTGGCATTTTTTTTATTTTAATATAAAATTTAGTTTTGAAAAAAGACACTTTTATAGTATAATGTCAAATAAGATATATATGATAAAAGGATTTTGGCAAGAATTATTTGAAAAAGTAAAAAAAGAAAATAGACCAATATATACATTAGCTCCGATGGCTGATGTTACAGACGTTGCCTTTCGTTCTATGCTTGCAAAATATGGCAAGCCTGATGTGACCTGGACTGAGTTTGTGTCTTGTGATGGACTTATGAGTGCTGGGCGCGACATTTTAAAAAGAGATTTAGAATATAGTGAAGGGGAGCGCCCGATAGTAGCTCAGCTTTTTACAAGCGATCCAAATAATATGGAAGGAGCGGTGTTGCTTTGCCATGAGATGGGTTTCGATGGGGTAGACATTAATATGGGCTGCCCAGTAGATATTATTGGTAAGCAGGGAGCAGGAGCTAGACTAATTACAACTCCAGATCTGGCACAAGATATAATCAGAGCAGCACAAAGGGGAGCAGGTGATATGCCAGTGTCAGTAAAGACAAGAATTGGCTTCAATAAAATAGAGTGGCAAGAATGGTTACCGAAAATATTAGAATGTAATGTACCAGTATTAACAGTTCACTTACGTACCAAAAAAGAAATGTCACTAGTGCCAGCTCATTTTGAACTTATAAATGAGATACAAGAGCTAGTAAAGAAACTTTCTCCAGAAACTATTTTAATTATTAATGGTGATATAAAAGATCTAAAACACTCAGACGAACTTTATAAAAAATATAATTTTGATGGAGTTATGATTGGGCGTGGTGTCTTTGGTATGCCATGGATATTTAATATAGAGAGATATAAAAATAATATAAAGTATTCTTTAAAAGAAAAATTAGAAATTATGTTAGAGCATACAAAATTATTTGAAGAAAAGTTAAGTGATATAAAAAGTTTTTCTATAATGAAAAAGCATTACAAAGCTTATGTGAATGGTTTCGATGGTGCAAAAGAATTACGTGCAGAACTTTTTGATACTGAGAATTATAAGCAAGTAGAGGATAAAGTGAAGGTATTTATAAAAACAAAATTGAATAAAAATGGAGAAATAAAAACTAAAAGTAAGTTAGTTAAATTTGTGGATAAGATTATTTTTAAAATAAAAAACATATTATAATTAAAATATAAAAGTATTAAAAGAAAAAAATATTAAAAATTAAAATATGTCAAAACAAGGAAGAGATTTACACAGAAAAGAAACTAAAAAAGCAAAGAAAGTTGTAGTAAAAGTTACAAAGTAATTTAAAATAATAAAAATAGCATGACTAATTTTTCAAAGACCTAACTCACGTCTAGAAAAATTAGTCATGCTATTTTTTATACCTTTTATTATTTTAAGTACCTCTAACTAATATCCGGCCTTTCGATTATTTTAAATGATCCAGGCTTCATGGTCCCTAGTCTCATATTATGTATTCTCATTCTCTTTAGGCTTACGATTGTAATATTAAGTGCATTTAACATTCTACGTATCTCATGCTTTTTACCTTCTATAAGTGTGATACTAACATAGTGACCACCATCATCTATGGTAACTTTTTTGGCTGGTGCATACTGCGCTTCTTGAGTATACATACCACTCATCATAATTTTCTCAACACGTGGAGTCATTTTCTCTCTAGTTTTGACTCTGTATTCTTTTTCTACTTGGTTAACCGGATTAAGCATTTCTTCGGTTAGTGTCGGATCATTAGTATACATTAGTAGTCCTTCTGATTCTTTGTCTAGGCGTCCTACTGGATGCAAGTCTTTTAGTTGTTCATTATCTTTTGGACCAGTTACTTCGCCAACTGGTTTATAATAAAGGGCATACTTTAGCTCTTTTGTTATATAATCTGATCCGGCGCGCACCTCAAGACTGTCTCCAGCCCTTAAAATCTGCCCTAGGACAGCTCGGTTGCCATTAACATGTACTTTCCTTGATTCTATGAGGCGATCAGCTTCACGACGAGAATAAAAGCCAGTATCTTGAAGCACTTTGTTAATTCTATTTTCTTTTTCGACAATTAATTTCATAAATACATAATATCACAAAAACTAGCTTTTGGCAAATAAAATTTAATTTTTTAAAACACCCTTTAGGGAGTGCTTTATCTTTGTATTATTTTGGTATAAATATCCACAGCTCATACTCAGATACTTCTTTGACCTTCATATTTTGTGAGATTACTTTCTCTAGGGTATATTTCTGGAACACTTTAGGTATATGTTCTTTAGGATCGCATTTAACAGGATTCCAACCGAGCAAATCATTTGTCATTAATACCCACCAACCATCTTTTTCTACAAAAGTCTGTATATTATTTAGGCATACAGAGTAATGCTTTTGCTCTGACTTATTTTCATGATTTATTGACGCAAAAGATGTTTGAGTGGCAAGAATTGATAAAAAGAGAAGTGAATATTTTGAGAATATTTTTGAAACTAATTTACTCATCGCGAGCTCCTTTTGTAAAAAAGTTAACTTATGTATTAAGTATATCAGTTTACTTTGTATCTAGCAAATCTTTTGCTTTGTAGACTGAGTAGGCAAATAGTATACTTAAAAAATAAAATATATAAGAGATAGAAAGTCCAAGAGAGAGTATAACAGAAGATATAAGGGGCATTATAATATAAGCAATAACGCGAGTACTACTAAATAGTGCAATAATAGAAATGTTATCTGCCTTTACTTTTTTATAAAAATAAATAGTACTCATACTTTCAATTAAGGCAGCGCCAATTCTAGATATAAACAAAAACACAGCGATAGTAAACAGACCCATGCTATCAATATTAGGGAAAATAATATTTACTATTATAAGCATAGCTAGACCTATTAATAACATTTCTTTTTCTCCATACTTTTTATCTGCGATAACACCAAGCTGATAAGGAAATATCACAAATGGAATAAGAGCAAAGGGTAGTATGACAGAAAGATAAGTCTCTATACTTATATTCAAATTATTCTTAAGTACGCCTGGTGCGTATATCGCCATAGTTATAAAAAAACATTCTAATATTAATATACTTAAAAACACAGCAAATAGATTTTTGTCCCTTTTGATATTGTTAATTGCCAACATCATATTTGGATTTTTAAATTTTGGATCTTTTACATGCTCATAATTATGTCTAATTAAAAAAATTACAGGAATAAGACACGCAGCGCTCACGAGCCAAAGTGTTGTATATGAGTACAGTGAAAGTATCTGCCCAGCGAAAAGTGCTGAAAATAATATACCTGCGTTAAGTAATGTTAAAAATATGCCACGAGTTTCACCTGTTGTTCTAGCATCCTCGAACTCCTCAACAAAAAAATTAAGTATAGTCAAAAACAAGAAACTACATATCATATTAACGCAAAATAGAAATATTACAAGATAAACATCAGTAGCAAAAGCAAGACAAGAAGTTGCTACTATGCTAGTAATTAATATGTATAAGCTAGTTTTATAACTGTGATATTTTTTTATTATTTTACCAATATAAATTGTTGATAAAAAAGTAAGTACAGCAGCAAAACTATAAATTAATCCAACATATTTAGTATCTATGAATTTTCCTAAAAAAGTAGAAGCCGCGTACAGCGGGATAGCAAAGTGTAATGCGTACAGAACTGATATTACAAAACTTATCATTAAAAACTTTTTCTTTTTGGCTTGGTCTAACATAGTATTATTTTGTAGTATTTTTATTTATCTTAATTATATCACACAAAAATAAGCGCGGCCGAAGGCCGCGCTTATTTTTGTTAATAAAATTTATTCTTATATCGTAATAATAATCGGAATAATTAATGGTTTTTTAGCTGTTGCATCCATAAGTAGTATAGAGATTTCTTTTTTAAGAATATTTCTAATTTCGTCTACGTTAATATCTTTGTTATTGTCTAGGTAAGTGTCTACAATGTGTCTCACGTTTTCTCTTACTTTTACCAGTAATTCCTGTGATTCTTTTAAGTAGATAAACCCACGCGATGATATATCTGGTGACTTTTTAATTCTGTGAGTTATCGCATCTAATATTACTATTATTGAAAATACCCCTTCCTCGCCAAGATTAAGTCTATCTTTTAAGATAACGTCACTTACTTTTCCAACACTAGTTCCATCCACCACAAGCAGGTCACGTGGAGCTGATTCTTTTAAGATAACTATCTCCGTGCCTTGTTTTCTGATTTCAACTACCGATCCATTGTCAGGGATGACAACATTTTCTTTAGGCATACCTAGGGTATTCATCGCTATCTCAGCGTGCATAGTAAGTAAGTAATGATAGCCATGTACAGGAATGAAAAATTTTGGATTTATTTTTCTATGTATCCATTCTAATTCGCCAGCATTCGCATGTCCTGATGAGTGCACATCACTAGTCTTATAGTGAATTAAGTGAGCGCCTTGACGCGACAGATTATCTTTTAGTTTTTGTACTGCGCGCTCATTACCAGGAACAATAGACGACGACATTAAGATAGTGTCATATCTATTTAACTTTATATATTTATGATTCTTAAGTCCGATACGACCAAGCGCTGCGAAGTCTTCACCTTGAGCCCCTGTCACTAAAACAATTAATTTGTTTGGTGGATAATTATCGATTTGTTCTATGCCAATCATTGTGTCTGGCTTAACATCAAGTAATTCAGCAAGGCGAGTTACCTCCACATTTGTTTTCATACTTCTACCTTCTACTATGGCTTTTTTACCATACTTTTCTGCCATTTTAAGCATGAATATCATACGCTCAACCTGAGAAGAAAAAGTAGAAATAATAAGACGTCCAGGAGTATCCCTAATTGCTGCTTCTACGTTATTGTAAACTATTGAGTCAGAAATAGAGAAGCCAGGGTTTTCACAATTAGTCGAGTCAGTCATAAGAAGTAAAGTTTTTCTATCTTTGAATACTTCATATTGCTTTTCCTCGCGTTCACTTGGAATATTATCTATGTGGTCTAATCTTAAATCTCCAGTGTGAACTATATCACCGTACGGTGTTTCAATTATAATACCCATCGAGTCTGGTATAGCGTGCGACACTCCAAAGAAGTTAACTTTAAGGTCACCAACTGTAACGCTGCCACCTTTTTCAATTACGTTTATTTTTAGTGGTGCAAGGTAAGGGAACTCTTCGTGACGCTTTCTAATCATAAGATTAGTAAAGTTTCTAGCGTAAATGGTCGGGTTACCAATACGAGGCATGATATAAGGTATAGCACCAATATGATCTAAGTGACCATGAGTTATGAAAACTCCCTTAATTTTACTAGCACGCTCCTCAAGATACTTTGTATTAGGTAGTATAAAATCTATTCCTGGTGTTGATTGCTCTGAAAATTGTATACCACAATCAACAACAACTATAGTGTCTTTGTACTCTACCATACTCATATTTCTACCAATCTCTTCGAGTCCACCAAGATGAATGATACGTATATCACCGTCAGCTAGAGGTGGAATATGTGATGTTTCATCTGGATCACCCATACGTGATTCAAATACTGGTTGCACTAGTTTTTTATCTTTTTTAGGAGCAGATTTTCTCTCAAAGTTGTTATTCTTTTGAAAGTTATCATCTAACTTATTTTCTCTTCTTGGAGCTGGAACTGCTTTTTTATTATTTGTATTCATATATTTATATTAATTTATTTTTAAAAATTATTATGTGCTTACACTTTGATTATAAGTGGTATTACTACTGGCTCTTTGGCTGTTTTTGTCATTAAGTATTTTTGCAGCATATTTTGTAGGTCAGCCTTAATATCGTCTATTTCGATGTGGCGATTTTTGCTTAGGTAATCAGCCATGATATCACTTATAATTGTTCTGGCCCCGGTCAATAGATCTTGTGATTCTTTTAAAAATACAAATCCACGTGTCGCGATGTCAGGAGTCTTTTTCAATTTATGTCCACGCATATCTAATAATATAATTGCAAAGAATACTCCTTGAGCTCCTAGTATCTCGCGGTCCTTTAGTACTACATTGTGTAGCTTACCTATTTTGTTTCCATCAACTACCACCATCTCACTCTCAACTTTTTCGCGAGTATTCGAGATTCTCATACCACTTTCTTGCAGCTCTATCACCATACCATTATCAGGGATAATAATATGATTTTCTGGAGTTCCGATTTTTCTCTCTATATCAGCGTGAACGCGTAGCATGTAATGACATCCTGACATAGGTATAAAGAATTTTGGTGACATGTGTCTGTGCAGATCTGTTAGCTCATCAAAATTACCACCGTTACTCATCAATATATCACCATATTTATAGTGCTTTATAATACCGCCAAGTCTTGAGATGTTATCTTTTAGGTTTTGTGCTGCTCTTTGATTATGTATAATCGGGTGAGTGGCAATAATTACAAAGTCTCCTGCTTCTACTTTTATATATTCATTATTACCTTCTACTATTTTAGATAGATTTATATCTTCTCTACCTTCTTCGCCAGAATTTAAAATTACTATATTTTCACTTTTATGATTTTTAATATCTTTCATGTCTATTATTATATCTTTGATGTCACCAATTAGTCCAGTTTCCTGCGCTGAAGTAATATTATCTAAAATAGTATTGCTATCTACTATGACTTTTTTATTTAACTTTTCTGATATCTCAAGTATGGTTTTAATATGGAATATGTTATTAGCAAAAGTTGAAACTATGATTTTTTTAGTAGCTTTTTTAAAAGTATTTTCTAGTTCATTTTGAACATCTAGATAGTTAATGCTTTTTCCGCCAGTTTCTGTATTCATCGACTCGGCTATAAGCAGCATATTTTTACCATTTGCCTCGGCCCCTGGAGTAATAGCATGCTTAATATTCTTTGTATCATTTGTATATATAATGTCACCACCAACAGCTTTGATTGAAACAGATAAGTAATCCGGTGTAGTGTGATTGATAGAAATAAAAGTCACATTAATATCACCGATATTTATATTAATCTCCTCCTCTACTGGTACAAATTCAGCTGACGAGTCTATGTTTTTACCAGCCATTCTTTTTTGTATTAGTGTATTAGTGAACAATCTACCGTATACTCTTTTAATATCTAACTTTTCCATTAAAAATGGTAAGGCGCCAGAATTTTCAAGACTGCTATTAGTTATAATAACTCCTTTTATTTTACTTATATTCTCTTCTAAGTATTTTGTATTTGGGATTATGTAGTCTACTCCTGGCATTTTTGAGGCTGAGAATTGTACTCCAGCGTTAATTAAAACTATAGAGTCTTTATATTCTATTGCTGTCATATTTTTACCACACTCCTCAGCACCACCAAGATTGATTATCCTGTAGTTTCCTTCTTTTAGTGGACTGACATAACCTCCTTTTCTTTCTAGTAGGTCACTATTTTGTGTAAATTTTTTGAATGGTTTTCTATTTTGCATATTTTTGTTAATGTATTAATTTATAAATTTTACTAATTTGATTATCATACTTTTTGATAATTGGCCAGATTTTTTCTTTATCTTTATACCAATTAATTATGTCACTAGTCAGTTCTTTTTTATTATATATTTGACTTGGAGTATTTATATTTATAGTATTTTTGGTATATATTTTTTCTATACTAGTGTACAGCGGTATGTATGGATATTCATCATAGAATTCTTTTAAAAGTGAAGCTAATGATTCCTGTATCTCATCAGCTTTTGTAGAAGTTTTAATTATATTCAAGTTCTTATCAAAATTATTACTGGTATAATTAGTTATATTAAGTCCTGGCGCATTACGCTGACTCGAGTGCCAAAAAGCGTAAAGGTCTTCTAGATTATTGATTTCAATAGAATAAAGTAATATCTCAAAATCTCTGTTTTTAATAATATTATTTACTATGTTACTTTGATCTTCTTTTATTATATTAATAGTAATACCAATTTTCTGAAAGTCTAATTTTATTTGCTCAGCGACTTTGTTTTGTTTTTCATTATCTACTATTGTTAAGCTTAGAGTAGAACTAGAAATCTTAAAGTCTTCTAAAGGTTTTGTTTCCAAAGTGCTCCTAAAGTCAGATCCTGGTAATATATCAAAGGTATTTTTACCGTTAACTAATTCTAGACTTGAAATATTACTTCTGTTAACAGAATAGTATAGAGCTTTTCTAAAATCTTTTTTAGCTAAAATATCTTTTTTATTTGGATTTAAAAATAGAGCAGTTATAACTGGTGTTATGTATTCTTGCTTTTTGTAATTAGAAAAATACTTATTTTTACTTATTATTTCTCTGCTTAGATTATATATTAAGTCTATCTCTTTACCAGCTGATATATCAGAAATCAAGTCTTGTTCGCTTGTATAGCTTTGTATATTAATATGTTTTATATTTGGAGATGAGTATTTATTATTATTTACAGATAAATTAATTTGATTAGATACTAAAATATCTTTATCTATTTTGTATATACCACTAGTCACACTGTAAAATCCTTTTTGGCTAGATTGTAATGTCTCAAAGCTTTCATTTTCATAATCTTTTTTAGATAGAATACCAAGAGACAGTATCTCACTTATATTTGAAAAGTTTTTAGACAAGATTATAGAAAAGTTTTTATTATCTATCTTTTCAAAGCTAAGACCTTCGTATTTTACACGATTAATTCCGTCAGCTAATATGTTAGCGGCTAATTCATAAGTGAATATTATATCATCTGACAGTATTGGGTCCCCATTTGAAAATTTAGCCACACTTTTAATTTGAACATCTATTTTTGTTCCTTCAGGGTTTACATTAATATTTTCAGCTAGATCTTTTTCCCAAGCATTATTATTTTTCTTAAGTAGTCCAGAATAAAGCATACTAGATACAAAGTTGTCAGCTGAAGTATTAGCATATATAGGATTAAAATGCTTAAAAGTTCCAACTATTGCCATTTCAATGCTTTGATTTTTGCTGGCCACCTCTGTTGTCATTATTTTTGTACTAAAAAAATAAAAAACAGCAACTATTAAAAATAGAGCAGATAAAATTAATGCTGTACCAGAGTAAAATGTTTTCTCAGGAGGCAAGTTAAAAAGAGAAATTTTTAATTTCTGAAAGAATGTTTTTTCTTTAAATAGTTTTATGTCAATCATGTATTTATGATTGCAGATTCACTATTAATTTCAGCTTACAATATTATGTAACTAGATTTTCTATATATTTTTATCTAAAATTTAGATAAAAGCGTGGTAAGCGAGAGAAGCAGCAAATAACACAGCGACTACAATTGTAGACTTGTATATTGTTGATTCTAAGCCACGACGTTTAAAGTTGGTACTAGAGTCTTGTGAAAAAGCTCCGCCCGCGTCGGTATTAGACCTTTGTATAAGGATTAATATTATTAATATTACAGATAATATCACATTTGTAGCTAAAACGAGTGATTGCATGTATATATAATAGCATATACACAGAATATTGCAAATGAGATTGTGGATAATTTGTCGCTATAACCTTTTTACTTGCTAAATTACAAATTTATAGTATTATGTATATAAATATATGGTAGATAGTTTAGATTTTAAAAAAGTTTTAAGTGTTGAATTAGTTAAACAAATAAGTTCAGAGAAAAATGAGCCTATTTGGATGTTGGAAAAAAGATTAGCTGCGCTTAAGACTTTTTATAATATATTAGAAGAGAAAGGACTGCCTACTTGGGGACCAGATTTGAAAGAACTAGATTTTGAAAGTATATCTTATTATAAGTCACCACTCACTACTGAGAAAAGTTCTTGGGCTGATGTACCTGACGATATAAAAGAAACTTTTAATAAGCTGGGTATACCTGCTGCCGAGCATGAGTACCTGGGTGGTGTCGGAGCCCAGTATGACAGTGGTATAGTGTATCACAAGATAAAAGATATATTAAAAAAGCAAGGGGTAGTGTTTGAAAATATGGATACGGCGGTACATGCATATCCGGAACTTGTACAAAAATATTTTATGACTAACTGCGTACCAGCTGATGATCACATATTTACGGCTATGCACGGCGCAGTGTGGAGTGGTGGTACTTTTATATATATTCCAAAAGGAGTAAAGGTTAGCATGCCTCTGCAAGCTTACTTTCGTATGAATGAGCCTAGTGCTGGACAGTTTGAACATACACTCATTATTGTAGACGAGGGGGCGAGCGTAGAATATATCGAGGGGTGTAGCGCACCAAAATATAATGCGAGCAGTCTACACGCTGGCTGTGTTGAGATATTTGTACATAAAAACGCAGAAGCGAAATACATTAGTGTAGAGAATTGGTCTAAAAATACTTATAATCTAAATACAAAAAAAAGCATAGTATACGAAAATGGAAACATAAAATGGGTCAATGGAAATATGGGTAGTAAAGTCACTATGTTGTACCCAACTTCTATTTTACTAGGTGATAATAGTAAAAGTGAGAGTCTCGGCGTTGTATTTGCAGGTGAGGGTCAAAATCAAGACACAGGCAGTAAAGTAATACATATTGGTAAAAATACTAGCTCAGTAATCAAGAGTAAGAGCGTTAGTATGGATGGGGGCATATCTAATTATAGAGGTTTTGTACAAGTTACTAAAAACGCAACTAACACAAAAAGCCATGTCAGTTGCGATGCATTAATATTAGATGAAAATAGCATTAGCAATACTTGGCCCATGAATAAAATAGAAAATAAAAATGCCGACGTCACGCATGAAGCGACAGTCGGCAAGATTGGGGACAAGGAACTTTTTTACCTCATGAGTCACGGATACTCAAAAGATGATGCATACAGATTAGTTGTCGGTGGATTTGTCTCACCGATTATCCGTTCACTCCCCCTCGAGTACGCCATAGAGTTCAATCGCCTGGTGGAGCTTGAGATGGAGTAGATGTTTTTGAAAATAGATGAGAAATAAAATAACTAAAAGTAAAGATAGAAAAAATGGTTATTACAAATTCTTTAAGGGTGTTTGTGAGAGTTCCGAATAACATTACAAGCATCAATATCAACAAACAAGTTGATATAAAAACACAGAAAATCCTTGAACGTATTTCATTATCTCTCAAAAGATACCCAGTAAGATAACCTAAAATTCCTGAGACAAAGTATACTAGTAAAATATCCATTTATTTTCTCACAAAGAACAAGTCTTGATCATACGCAGAGTGCATATGATTGCATCTTTGTAATCCTTTCAAAACAATAATACAATATATTTTACTTTTTTGCAAATGGGTTGATTTTATTTATTTGTGTAGTATAATAAATGTATGACAAATATAAAATTAGACATAAAAGAACTAAAGACTTTCAGAGTAGATTTTGAAGATATGATACAGAAAGCAAAGAGAAAATTGTTAATTTTTAACGTGAATGAAAGTGTTTCTAATATAAAAGATGCTAAATATAAAAAGTTCACTAATGCAAAAGACGCTTTTGAGTATTTAAATAATTAATTTGTTTTAATATTTTTAAAAAATGGTATGAGAGAAATAATTATTGATAATTCATTTAAGAGAAGGTATAAAAAATTTGTAAAAAATAGGCCAGAAATAAATGACAAATTTTTGTATATATTAAAAAAGCTAGAATTAGATGTTAAAAGTAAAACTCTATTTACTCACAAGTTAACAGGTGAACTCAAAAGTTTCTATGCTTGCAGGATTACTTATGATCTCAGATTAGTTTTTAATTATGATGAGCATAATATTTACCTTATAGATATTGGTTCGCATGACGAGGTGTATTAAAATAAAAATGCCGACGTCACGCATGAAGCGACAGTCGGCAAGATAAACTAGTTTAGTGTATCGCAGTTGAGTTAGTTGACATTGTAGATTTTCTAGACATTGATTCATTTGAATTAAAATCACAGATAACAAATTTTTCTAGATTTATATCTAAAAACGTATGATCATGTTCCTCGTTATACACTTTGTTTGAAACTAGATGCAACCTTTTTTGGTCACCTGCCTCAGCCCAACTTAGTATGAAGTTATATCTGCCGTCGTTGTATGTGTGTACGGAACAGTTTATTAGTCCATGAGTAATTGCTACTTTTTGTAATAAAACTTTACATGACTCAGTAATAAAATGACCACTAAATTTAAGAATCATTTTCTCTCCCTTTTAAATTTTTTGACTGAAGACATCTTTTTACTATGTGTGCAATAATAATACAAGATATTATGCATATGCATAGAAATATTGAATATATGAGTGTCGGAAAGAATATAAGTTTTTGCAGAATGAATACAAAAAAATTTTCTTCTGGCTTAAATACAAACCCAAACAAGTAGGATAAGTATAAAATAATAGATATTATTACGACATGTCTCATTGTTATAGTTGGACCCGTAAAGGTTTTTTCTTTAAAAGACATTTGATTTCTCCTAAATTTGATTTTGAATAAAGAACCATGAAGGCACATTCCATTCCCCAACCGAACACTCTACAATGTGTAAATGGAAACAAAATTTAAAAGAATTAATTTAGGAGACAGAAGAGAAATACAAAAATTAATG
>JAYTMX010000037.1:0-4503 GCA_043728155.1 bacterium | reverse complement strand
TGTTGGTGTTGGTGTTGGTGTTGGTGTTGGTGTTGGTGTTGGTGTTGGTGTTGGTGTTGGTGTTGGTGTTGGTGTTGGTGTTGGTGTTGGTGTTTTATTTATAATTTTATTATATACATCTTGAACTAATCTAGCTTTATTATTATAATATCCAGATGTTCCAGCTTTTCTAGGGTCTACCTCTCCCATTAATATACTTATACGAGACTCTAGGTCTCCTCTATACTCTTCTGAAATGTTCTGAGTTACCTCAAACAAGTCTTTTATATCTGGAATTATTACAGCTGGCTTTTTTATGTCTTTCTTATTATCATCAATCTTCTGTTTTGCTAATTTTAAAAGTTCTTGTACTTTTTTATCAGCTTCTATACTAACCCAGAATCTGTCTCTAGGCTTAGTGTCTTCATTTAATAACTGCTTATAAGTGCTTAAAAAAGAATCTTGCGAATTATCATTTTTTAAATTATTAAAACCAACTTTTAATATATGTGCGTTTAGCTTTTGACTTAAACTTTTAAAAACATTATTTATTCTTTGTTTTATAATATTTAAATCAGCCTCAGTTAATGGTGCTGTTCTTGATTCCAAGTTAATCAGCACACCATCTACAAATGATATTACTTTTTCTTTTTCAGATTTTAATTCTAATTTGTCTTTTATTTCTTGTTTCTCAAGATTAGACTTTTCTGTATTTTCTTCTATTTTAGATTTTAAATTATCTACTTCAGATTTTACAGCAGTCTGCGCCGTAGCATGAACCGCATCTTTTTCCTGTAAAGCAATTTTGGCTAATTTTATTTCTTGTTCATATTTCTTAATATCTTGATTTAAAATTTCTACCTGATTTTGCAAAGACGAGTTACCCTCTTTAAATAAACTTAATTGATACTCAAGATCTTTTATAGCAACTCTATTTCTGTCAATAATACCTTCAGCATTCATTACTTCTACATGCATTCTAGCTTTTGCTTCTTCTGCTTTCTTTTTACCTTCTTCTGATTTTTGATTCTTTTTTTCTAAAGATTTTAAATCTTCTTCTAACTGTTTTGATCTTGGGCGCATCTCTCCTCCAACACGACTTATTATTTTTACTATATTATTACGAAGAGGCTTGTCTCCTTCTCTCTTGTCATAGAAACTTAAGCCTTCATTAATGTCTTTTATTGATTCAGAGCTAACAACAACAGACTCATCATCATCTTTTAAGGGCGTAAGAAAGTCGTCTGCTGCTGCTACAACTTTTTTCATTTGAAATTTTACGCTTTCTGGAACTGTCTCTCTTACTAAATATCTTTCTGCGCTAGATTTCAAATCTCTAGCGTCTTTATCATCAAAAGGAATTTGATTTCTTAACTTTTCTGACATAGATTTTAGCTGCTCATGAATATTTGGTTGTGAGGATGGGGATGGATTCATATAATATCTAACATTATTATACAATAAGAACAAGAATTAAATGCTTGCCTTATACACAAATACTTGCTATTATGAACAGATGCGAAAATACATTTTTAGTATTTTTTTACTTACAATATATTTTAATGACGTCAATACTGCGGAAGCTGGTATTTTAGACGATACCCTATTTAAAATAAAGGGACTTTTTAGTTCTTCTTCAAAAGATAATCAAAATAAAGGATTAGAAGCTAGTCAGGAATTTGCCCTTAAAGCAAATTATAGGAATTCTAATACGGCTTTAGCCCAAAGCAATACTTTGCAAAGTGTACCCACTACTAGTAACTTAATACCTAATACTACAGCTAGTAGCTTAACTATAAAAAAACAAAGTAGCACGACTAGTAATGACGAAATATTTTTAGAAGCAGAAGTGGGACCAATGAGAACCTCAACAGAAGAGGAGCTAATTGATAGTGAGAATATACAAGTCTATGAAGTAAAAAGTGGTGATACTTTGTCTAGTATAGCGAAAATATATAATGTTTCCAAAAATACTATTGCTTGGGCCAATGATATAAAAAATGGTAAGGCAAAAGAAGGAGACATACTACTAATATTACCAATATCTGGAATCAAGCACACTGTTAAAAAGGGTGACAGTATAAAAAGCTTGGCTAAAAAATATTCAGCTGAGAATATTGATATACTAGAGTTCAACAATATAAAAGAGGATACGCTGCTCGTTGTCGGTGAAGACATTATAATTCCTGATGGCAAGATGAACTTTGACGCACCAACAAGTGCTAAAAAAACGGAAACAAAAAAGAAAACAAAGAGGATATACGCTTCAGCTGGAATTGGTTATTTTGTGCGCCCAATTATAGGGGGTATAAAAACTCAAGGAATACATGGTCAAAATGCCATAGATATTGGCGCCCCAGTGGGTACACCAATCTTGGCCTCGGCTGGAGGTACAATACTTGTAGGTAAAAATTCTGGTTACAACGGTGGTTACGGTCGCATGATAATTGTAAGTCACCCAAATGGAACACAGACTGTATACGGTCACATGAACAGTGTTTACGTTAATGCGGGTCAGACAGTGAGCCAAGGAGAGCAAATAGGTGAAAGTGGCAACAGCGGAAAGTCTACTGGTCCTCATCTCCACTTTGAAGTGCGCGGCGCTGAGAATCCGTTTTAGAAAAATATCTTTAGACATTACATTTTTTTATATTTGTCTTAATTTTAAAAAAATGTTAATATAAGAGTCCTGATTTAAATGGTTTAAGTCAGTAGAAAGAAAGTTTGAAATGGTTTCTAAAAATAATAAACTCGCAAGGAGTTTGTATTCTTCAGTGTATTTATGCTTTGCAGTTAGTTCTGCTTTTGCTTTCAGTGAATATAAAAATGTATCTCAGGCTGAGCAAGGAATGAGTAGTTCGTGTGTAAATGGTGTACAGATAATTAAAACTGCCTATGGCGACTGGACTCTTGTGAGCCAAAAGAAAATGAACGAGAAGGCAAGTCCAGTTCCGTGTGCAGATAAAGAAAAAAGTGTCTACAAGTTCGGTAATACCGAACTTGTTACAAAAAGCCATGTTTTAAGATATGCATATCCAAGTAGTTCAAATTATCTTTGGGTTTTTAATCTAAAACCCGAATAAATATTTTTTCAAATAGACCCACAAATTTGTGGGTCTTTTTATTTCTATCATTACATTTTGTTTTGATTTTAAATAAACAACAAAAAATACTATATTTCTATAGTATTTTTTGTTAATAATTTTACTTATTTGTTTTTGTTTATTTTATTTCTAAAATATTTTGAAGAATTATTTTACTGCTTCTTCACTAACTTTTGAAAACTTTACATTTTCAAAAGTTAACTTCTTTTCTAATTTTCCAGTTCCAAGGATTTTTACTTTTGGTATACGTCCGAGGCGCATCTGGATTAGACCCATAGCAACTAGTGTTGTAGGTGATACTAGTGAACCATTTTCAAAAATATTAAGGTCAACTAGGTTAACTGGTATATAATTTTCTCTAAAGGCTTTGTTCATATTCACACCACGGCCGCGAAGCTTTGGTATTTTCTTGATCACATCACGGAGCGCTGGACGACGCTTGTTACCAGCTCTCGCTGTTTGTCCTTTTCCTCCACGTCCTGATGTCTTTCCTCTTGTTCCACCACGACCAACTTGGCGTGATTTCTTATTTGGGTTTTCTCTTACTATTTCATTTATTTGCATATTATTAAAGAGATTATGCGCGCGCAGCTACTTCGGCTAAGGCCTTCATAGTTGCTCTTGCATTGTTAAGTTTATTTTTTGTACCACCGTTGAACTTTGCAGTTACATTTTGTAGACCTGCTAAGTTAAGGATAACACGTGCTGATGATCCAGCGATTAGTCCCTTACCTTTATTAGGTGAGATCCAAACTTCTGAACTGTCGTACTTTGCACTAACTTCATGCTTGATAGTTTTTTTATCATCAATATTGAACTTGATCATATTTTTTCTAGCTGATTTTAATGCTTTTTCCATAGCAGCCTGAGTATCCATAGCCTTACCAGTACCTAGTCCCACGCGACCATTACGGTCACCTGCAATCATAGTTACGTGCAATGAGAATCTTCTACCGCCTGATACCACGCGCGTTACGCGGCGTACATCAATAGCTTTTGAATCAAATTCTGGCTTTTCTTTTGGCGCGCGAGCTGGTCTTCCTCCTCTGGCTCCTGCTCCTCCCCTTGGTGCAGCACCGCGTACTGCTGGGCCACGTGATGTGGCACCAG
This sequence comes from bacterium, assembly GCA_043728155.1. Classification (GTDB taxonomy): domain Bacteria; phylum Patescibacteriota; class Minisyncoccia; order Phycocordibacterales; family UBA5272; genus JAUPVO01. The sequence goes on along the minus strand of JAYTMX010000037.1, from coordinate 310 downwards.
CGTACTTACTTACTCTTGGAGCTATTGTTTCAGCTTTCGCTACTACAGGAGCTACTTCTGTTGCTGAAACTTCTGATGCTACTGCAGTTTCAGTTACAACTTCAGCTGACACTTCTGCTGGAGCTTCTGTAATAGTTTCGGTTGGTGTAACTTCTGCTACAACTTCGGGTACTACTACTTCAGCTTCTGTATTTATTATTTCGTCTGACATATATATTAGAATATTAATCCTGACTCTCTTGCTGAATCAGCAAGCGCCTTTACACGACCTCCGTATTTAAATCCTGCTCTATCAAATACAACAGTACTT
>JAYTMX010000036.1:0-1841 GCA_043728155.1 bacterium | reverse complement strand
ATTTTGGAGATGAAGTTACAAAGATTAGCTGGCCTAGAAAGAAAGAAAATAGAAGATGAATTAAAATCAGTGCAAGCATTAATCGAAGAACTTAGAAGTGTTTTAGCAAGTGAGAAAAAAATGCTAAAGATAATCAAAGATGAATTAAAAGAAATCAGAGAAAAATTTGGTGATGCAAGGCGTACAAAAATAGTAAAGTATGGCCTCAAAGATTTTAACCCAGAAGACCTTATCTCAGAAGAGGATGCAGTGCTAGTGTATACAAAAGGTGGTTATATAAAAAGAACTAATCCAGAAGAATTTAAAACACAAAAACGTGGTGGTGTTGGCGTTGTGGATCTTGATACAAAAGAAGAAGACTTTATCACTATGACCTTAACTGGTAGCACTCATGCTGACCTGTTATTCTTTACAGATAAAGGTAAGGCTTATAAGATAAAGATGTATGACATAGCCGAGGGTAAGCGCGCAACAAGAGGTAAAAGTGTCATGAATTATCTACAATTAACTGAGAATGAAAAAGTCACAAGTATACTCGAGATTCCTAAAAATGCTAATCATGCAGAACTAGGAATTATGATGGTAACCAAAATGGGAACAGCTAAAAAGTGTAGCGCGGAAAGCTTTAAAGATGTGAGACGTAGCGGTATTATTTCTATTAGACTAGATGACAAAGATGAACTAATAAATACGCTATTAGTTAACAAGGGTGACAGCGTCATATTAACAACTCATAATGGTCAAAGTATACGTTTTGATGAAGGTGATGTGCGTGAGATGGGTCGTACTGCAGGCGGTGTGCGTGGTATGCTAATAGACAAGGATGATAGTATAGTTGGCGCAGAGAGAATACTCGCTGGTGATAAAAAATCAAAACTCCTAATCATAACTGAAAATGGATACGGAAAGATGACACCATTAACCGAATACAAAATACAAAATAGAGGAGGGTCAGGAATTAAAACTGTAAAAGTTACTGAGAAAACTGGTAAGCTAATAACTGCAAAAGTAATAGAAAGTGAAGACGGAGAAATATTAGCAGTATCAAGACAATCGCAAGTAATTAAAACTGAAGTAAAAAGTGTAGCAACTAGCGGACGCGATACGCAAGGTGTACGTGTAATGAGATTACGCGAAGGGGACAGTATTGCAAGTCTTAGTTTATTATAATTTTTAAAAATTATAATTATTTTAAAATAATATGTGTACAGAGCGCGCCTTCGGCGCGCTCTTATCATGCTATACTTACGAATATATAAATCATACAAATAAAAATTAAAACTATGGCATTCTTATCACCAAAACAAATGATTGATGAACTTAATATAAAACCAGGATCAAGTATTATAGACCTTGGGTCAGGATCTGGAGCGTACATATACGAGGCCTGTAGGGTTAACAAGATGGGCAGCCATAACGGTAAAATATTAGCCGTAGATATTGATAAAAATAGACTAGATCTAGTCCGTGACACTGCGCGTGTTGGCGGATTCGTAGTTGAGACCATGGTGGCAGACCTTGATAAGAAGTTAATTCTATCTGATTACAGCGCTGATTATATAATACTAGCTAATACTCTTTTTATGTTAGAAAATAAAGAGAACTTGATAAAAGAATGTTATAGAGTATTATCGCCAACTGGATATATACTTTTTGTAGAGTGGCAAGAAAAAGATAGTATATTAGGCCCCAGTAAAGAATTAAAAATAGACAAAGTCTTTGCTGTTAATTTATTTAAATCCTCTGGATTTGAAGTGCAAAAAGAATTAGAAGCCGGAGATTATCATTATGCTTTTATATTTTCTAAGTAATTTTGAGCCTATTTATTATATTTAAACTAA
>JAYTMX010000035.1:0-11918 GCA_043728155.1 bacterium | reverse complement strand
TTATTTTTAAAAGAAAATTCTATTAACTTTTTTAGATTATCAGCACCAACTTTGTGTCCATTCCAGGCCTGCATTTTATTTTCTTTTGCCCAGCGTCTATTGCCATCAGGAATAATAACCAAATGATTGGGGATATTTTCTAATTTTATGTATTCTTCACTCTCTACACTTTGTATACTTTCTAAGTTTTTTACTTTTGAAAAAATACTGACTAGTCTTTTACTTTTATTTAAAAATATATTTATATATCTAATATAATATCTAGCCAAAAAACTTTTAAGGGCGATTAATTTATCTAGAAAATAATTTTTATTATGTTTCTCTATCTTGAATTCTAGATTATTTTTAATCTTTAAATCTAATTCAAATATTTCTTCTTCTTTTAGAAATTCATAACTAAGTGATTCTACTTTTGTAAAAATACTTCCGCTGTAACACCAATCAAGTAATATTTTTAAATCTTCACTTTTACCTGTTGCAATTATCTCTACTGTACCATCTTCTAGATTTTCTACTTTTCCAATTATATTATTTTGATTAGCAATCTTTTTTACCCCATCTCTATAAAATACTGCCTGCACCCTGCCTTTTACTTTTATTTTTACTGTTTGCATATATTAATAGAATTTTTATAAAAGTTTTACGCTCTAAGATTATATCACATTTTATAAGCCAAAATATTATTGCTTAAAATTATTTTGTATGTTATTATAATATTAATTAAAAATACTACAAAAATAAACCTGTGATACAACAAAAGACATTAATTAATAACGCTATACGTGCTAGAGAACTGAGAATCATAGACCAAAATGGTGATAATCTTGGAGTAATGACAAAAGAAGACGCAATATACAAGGCGCGCGGAGCAGGTCTTGACCTTATCGAAGTCTCGAACAATGGAGAAGTAGCTGTCGGACGTATCGCTGATTATGGAAAGTATCAATACGAGATGAGTAAAAAGTTCAAAGAGGTAAAAGCAAAGTCTAATGTAACAGAGACCAAGAACATACAATTAAGTGTCGGTATCAGCGACCATGACATACAAACAAAAGTAGATCAAGCCGTAGACTGGATAAAAGAGGGTCACAGAGTAAAATTTGAATTACAATTAAAGGGGCGCGGTAAATTCATGGAGGAGAACTTTTTAAAAGAAAGACTGAATCGTGTACTAGCGATTATGCCAGTTGATTACAAAGTTGCCGAGCCGCTTAAAAAGCTACCAAAAGGATTTGCTATAGTACTTGAAAAAGCCAAATAACTATGTTATAATGCACGGACCATGAAAACCAACAAATCCTACACTAAGAGATTAAAAGTAACAAAGAATGGTAAGATACTAGCTAGAAAAGCCGGTCAGAATCACTTTAATGCAAAAGCATCAGGTAATAGAACATTACAAGGCCGCAGAATGCAAGAGTTCAAAATGACAGGAAAAGAGAAGGCAAGATTCTTACCAGGTGCACTATAAAAAAACTATAGTAAGCTGGGTAGTAAGAAAATTAATAAAACAAAAATATAAATATATATGTCAAGAGTAAAAAGGAGTAGTATAGCAATGAAGAGACGTCGCAATGTCCTAAAGGCGGCGAAGGGTTTTAGATTTCAAAGATCAAAAACAGAAGTAATGGCAAAGGTAGCTCTTAAAAAAGCTGGAGCTTATGCATTTGCACACAGAAAAGACAGAAAGACAGACATGAGAAGACTGTGGACTGTAAGATTGAATGCATTTTTACGTGAAAATGGAACAACATACTCAAGATTTATAGCAGAAGCTACAAAGAAAAGTATGTTAGTAGACAGAAAAGTTATGGCTACCCTAGCCGAGACTAATCCAGAAGCTATGAAGTTCATCATTGATTCAGTAATGAAATAATTTAAATAAATTAAAATAAAAACTACAAATTAATTTGTAGTTTTTATTTTGTGTATTACTAATTTAGTATATATTATAGGCATGACTAACCCCTAATCTCATTAAAACTTTTACTGTCGTCATTTGGTGCCTTAAAAGTCACTCTCGAGTTTTGCTTTTTTACCATATCTATTAATCTATCTACCAATCTTTTAGGATCTGCATCAAAAATGACCAAGTCATTTTGCCTGTTACTGTTGTCTATAATATTTTTAATAACTTCGTCAGTACTCCATTCACCTTCTAGTATTCCTATCGGCATCTCACTTTCCCAGGCAACAGTGAACTCATGTATAGTTCCGATACGACCGCAGCCAAGTATGATCGCATCAGACGAACGGACCAGCATCATGTCGCGCCCTGGAAATCCAAAGCCAGTATAGATAACAACATCATTGTGCAACAGTGGCATCTTGTATGTTTCTATATGCTCTCTTTTACTAGCTGCAGGGGATAAGCCAATAGAAAAACCATTTCCATTTTCTTTGTAGCCTTGAGCAACGTACAGTGGAAAGCCACTCGTTGCACCAGTTGATATCTGCACATCAGTGTGACTTGCTATCGCTCTCCCTACATCCATCGCTTTTTGTATTACACTTGGTCCACAATGTGTTATTTCGGCTGCTCCGCTAATTGATATTGTTATTTTGTCTTTCATATCTTATATTATTTATTCTTAAAATTATTTTTATTCTTAATATATTATATCACGCAAAATAAAATAATAATTAATCTATTGCACAAAAAACAAAAGTGACTGTTATCACTTTTTTGATTTAATTTAAATTCTTAGATTTTATTTTAGATGCTGTATTTCTTATGTAAAGATATTTTTAGTCCACTGGCTTTAGCTTTATCTATAGTGTCTTGCGTGCCAGTACTGTTATTAACTTGAAAAGCATATACTTCATCAGAAAACACAACTTCTTCATCATGTCTGTTATCATAATCATCTTGAGTTATATCGACACCAGCATGGTATATTTCAAGTAATCCTGATGGATTTTTATTTTGAAAATCTTTTAGAACTACACTTAACTTATCAATATCAGCTTTTGTAATCGGATCTGTCATCCAGTTTTTGTAATAATCACTGATAAAAAAATCAAGCTTTGCAGGTATGATGACCCTCATACTATTTTCTTTACCGAGTTTTAAAACTTCATCCATACAAAAATAATCAACCCCAGTAGCCCCGCCCGTCACTATTCCATTCCCAGCCAAAAGCACTGCGCGTACAGCAGCACGAACATCATACTCTACTTCATCATTAGTTAATCTCCATGTCCCTGTAAATATTATCCATTTCATATTAAATATTCCTAAAAAATTAAAAATCAATATTTTTATAGTAACATAAAAATATTTTTTTGTAAACTACACATCTAAGTCTGCAAGATGTGCGTTGGTTTGAATAAAAGATTTACGTGGTCCCACTTCAGAACCCATGAGCATTGTAAATATATTATCTGCCTGCTCTGCTTCATGAGCGCTCACTTGTTTTAAAGTTCTATTTTTAATATCCATAGTCGTTTCTTTTAATTCGTCTGGATTCATTTCTCCTAGTCCTTTATATCTTTGCACTCTCCACTTAACACTCTTAACTTTTGTTATCGTCTCTATTTCTTCATTATCTTCTCCAGCTTCACCCTCTTCTATTGCTTCGTCATTACCCATTATTTTAAATTTCTGAGCGTCATTATACGCATAAAAAGATTCTTTACCTTTACTTAATTTGTATAGTGGTGGCTGAGCGATGTATACATACCCCGCATCAATCACAGGCTTATAATATCTGTAGAAAAATGTTAATAGTAGTGTACGAATATGTGATCCGTCTACGTCAGCGTCCGTCGCGATTATTAATTTATGATAACGTAACTTTGTAATATCAAAAGTATCACCTATTGCCGCGCCCATTGCAAGTACTAGGTTTTTTACTTGTTCGCTACCTAGCATCTTGTCGAGTCTCGCGCGTTCAACATTTAAGATCTTTCCTCTTAGTGGCAGTATCGCTTGAGTACGCCTATCACGACCCATCTTAGCTGACCCGCCCGCCGAGTCCCCCTCCACGATAAATAATTCTGACTCACTCGCGTCCCCGCTCTGGCAATCAGCGAGCTTACCCGGTAATCTCATACCATCTAGCACCCCTTTACGTAGCACACTATCTTTTGCCGCCTTTGCAGCCTTGCGGGCGCGCATAGCAAGTAGTCCCTTACCAATTATCTCTTTTGCGTCATCTGGATTCTCTTCTAAAAATGTTCCAAATCCTTCTGAGAATACAGAAGATACCGCGCTCGTCGCCTCAACAGAACCAAGCTTTCCTTTTGTTTGCCCCTCAAACTGTATCTCACGCATCTTAACTGAAACAACAGCAGTTAACCCCTCAAGTACGTCATCACCGGTTAAGTTCTCATCTTTTTCTTTTAAAATTCCTGCTTTTCTAGCATAAGAATTAATGAGCCTAGTTAAGGCTGTTTTAAAGCCAGTAACATGAGTTCCACCTTCTGGTGTATGTATATTATTAGCAAAAGCTACCATCTTTGTACTCATCTCATCCGTATATTGTAGTGATATTTCTACTCCAACATTATCTGATTCCTTATCTACATAAAAAATATTTTTGTGTACCGGCTTTGTCATCATGTTATAATGCTTGACTAGTGCTTTTAACCCTCCTTCAAAATAAAAGGTCATAGACGGTACAGGCAATCCAAAATCAGCTAAATATGTTGCACCTTCTAAATCTAACTCTTCAGAATAACTACGCGCATCTATACAAATAATTTCAAGGCCTTTAACCAGGTATGCCTGCTGACGAAGATGGGCTACCACAGTATCAAAATTAAATTCTATACCCTCTTTAAAGATAGTAGCGTCTGGCTGAAAAGTAACTACTGTACCATTATGCTTAGTTTTTCCTATTTGCTTTACTTTGTATTTTGGAACTCCTATACTGTACTCCTGCTTATAAAGACCACCTTCTTTATGTACTTCTACGGCGCAGTATATAGACAACGCATTCACTACTGATGCTCCCACTCCATGTAATCCGCCAGATACCTTGTATCCACTTTCATCGTTTTCATTATCAAATTTTCCTCCTCCGTGCAGTGTTGTCATTACAACCTCTAGTGCCGAGACTTTCATTTTTGGGTGTATGTCTACTGGTATACCACGACCATTGTCTACAACGCGCACCATATTATTAGGGAGCAGCGCCACCTCAACACGATTCGCATGTCCGTTCATCGCCTCGTCACGACTGTTGTCAAATATTTCAGTGATGAGGTGTTGAAGTCCAGAAGGACCGGTTGATCCTATATACATACCTGGGCGTTTACGCACCGGTTCTAATCCCTCTAGGACTTGTATGCTGTCCGCTCCATATGAGCTTTTCTTAACTTTCTTCACCTCTTTATCCACACTTTTTACTGCTTCTTTCTCAGAATTTTTTAAGACTTTTTTTGCTACTTCTTCTATTTTTTTTGCCATATTTGTTTTGGTTTTTTTATTAAAAATTACTTATTTTTCTTGTATTTTATAATTTAATATTTAAAGACTTTTATTGACAATCTTAAAATAATGTTATTTTATAAAGGTTTTTTATCTGATAATATTATAACATTTTCAAATGATTAATAACACTTGACAAATTATCTGTATCTGCTATACTGTAAATATACAGATAGGAAGTGCAAAAAGTTACTATCTGCATCGCAAGTTCCTAATATGGCCTAACGAAGCTAGGGCTCTTGTGCAACTGATCATTAGTTAGTTTTTCCGATATATTTCTGGCTGTTAGCAAAACAGTGTCAGATCGAAACATGAGTGATTAAGCCTTCGAGTTGATCATGTTTTTAAATACAAACTCTTTGTCGAAAGAAATCCAATCTTCTTAGACGCTAACGAAAGTTAGAAATAAAAACCATTTGGACTGACTCGCCTCTACAGCTTGTCCGAACGTCCCTATATGCCTAGCAACATATAGGGATTTTATTTTATATTCTTAATTAAATTTTTTAAATCACCCATATAAATTTTCTTATTTTTTATCTCAGAATCTGCTTCTTTTAATTTTTCAAGAATTTAATTATTTTTATTTTGAAATCTAATTTCTCCAGCATAATAATCTGCTACTTGTAACATTGGTGTTTTGAGGCTATTCCCAAATTTTAAAGTAAAGTTATTAAAATATTTTTTTATAATTCCTGTATAGACTCTTCTGTAATAGGCATTTTCATCACCGTCTACTATAAACTTTATTTTAAGGTTCTTATCTAAGATTATTTTTTGTATCAGATCTTCGAAAGAAGATTTGAGTAAAGACTCATTATAAATATTTAATTCCTTATTTTAAAATGTAGAAAATTTTTCTATTTCTAATTTATTTAAATAATTAGAGGCTAGAGATTTCTGTTTTTCTGAAAGCTTAGAATACTTTATTTCCTTCTTATCAATTTTTAAAATAAACTTTTTTATTTCTTCACTCAAAAATTCTATATTTTCAGAATAACAAATAGTTGCACACATAGAAAAGGATTTTGTAGTGCCTATGATTTCTGGATTACCCGTATCACCACTTTCATCAATAAAAATATAAATCATTCAAATATTATATCACCAAATAACATAATTACATTTTATTAATGTGAAGATCTGTTATTATCCATAAATTAGTTTATTTTTTGCATTATAAAATATATAGTGTATTACATAATGTCCCTTATCATGATTTGCATTATAAATTACATTATATTATAATGTACATACCGAATCCTCTATTTGATAAGTGTCGTGAAATTATCGGCTTTTATGTAAATAATAGAATAGATGTGATGATAAAAACCCTTAGCTTGCTAAGAGTTTTTATTTTGAATTTTTATATTAAAACTACTTTAAATTATTCACTACTTGGTTAAACTTTTCGCCTCTATCGTATTCATTTTGGAACATGCCAAATGAGGCAAAAGCGGGGGTAAAGAGGATTATATTATTTTTTGTGCTATCTTTTGAATTAAATTTATTTTCTGCACTCTCTTCCGCGGCGCTACGCGCCGCGTTTACTGCAATCTCTAAATTAAGCGCAAGCTCATAATCAAAAAACTTTTTATCATTCAAAGCTTGTACCAAAATATCAGTACCAGTAGTTGCACTGTCTGAAAGTAATAATATTTTTTTAATTACATTCTTAACTTTTAATTGTATTATATTATTAACATAATTAGTCACATCTAATTCTTTACTTTTTCCGCCTGTTATTAAAATAATTTGAGAATTATTTTTGAGGGTTGGCATAAGAGCAGTGAGGGCCGCAATAGCCGCGTCAGGAGTTGTTGCGCAGGTGTCGTTAATATAATCTACACCATTTAAAGTTTTTATTTTTTCCATCCTACCTGCTACGCCAGTAAAACTGTCCAAGCTTTTTTGTATAGACTCGTCATCTACTCCAAATTTCTGAGCTACGGTTATTGCGAGTGCTACATTTATTTTATTATGATAACCAAGTAAATTAGATCTAAAATTATTATTTATCTCTTGTATTTTATTTTCACTTAATATATTTTTAATGTTTTTGCTATTAGAATATTTTTGAAAATCTTCTGGGCTTAAATACTTTTCTATTTCTTTTTCTAAATCTTCTGTAGTTATAAATACATTATCACCCTTTTGATATAAAAATATATTAGCTTTGTCTAAAAAGTATTCCCTCATATCATTTTTATAATAATTCATATGGTCAGCCATAATATTAGTAAAGACTGCGAGATCAGGAGAATAGTTAATATCTTTAAATCCTTGCAGTATCCACGAGTCGAGCTCCATGACTATCACGTCACCCTCTTTTATATATTTTAAATTTTCAAGAGTGGCTACTCCTTGCACATTGCCACCAAAATAAACTTTTCTTCTTACTCTTTCTTCTTTGGCGGCGGCTTCGCCGCCGCCATCTTTACTTTCACCATTTTCTTTATTAAGAAAATCTTCTATCATTTTCTTTATTAAAAAAGTTGTAGTCGTCTTCCCTCTTGTTCCTGTAATTCCAATTATTTTTATTTTATTTTGTTCTATATCTTCTTTACTTTTATTTTCTTTTTCTAGATTATTATTATAGTTTCTTATTATCTCTACAAATAGGCTAGATTCTTGATAAACTTTTATACCCTGATCCTTTGAATGTTTTAAATACATATTATCTTTTGGAACACCACTCGCCTGTATCACATAATCACAACCGATTATTTTACCATCTTTATTTTCTAACCTCCCAAAATCTTCTGGCTTATGTTCACCTAATCTACAGATTATTTTATTTTTATCTATGTTATTTTCTTTAATAAAATCTTCTACTTCTTTTATGCTTTGCTCTAAATCTTTTTCTGATTTCATATCAGTAACTAAAACACTTGCTCCATTTTCTAATAAAAACTTTACTACATTAGCGCCGCGACCAAGAAATCCAAATCCTTGCTTGGTGATTCTCTTCCCCTCAAAGTATTTTTTATAGTCTAATCCGTTCATCTAAATATTATAACATAAGTTAATATTATGTATACTTTGAGTCCTAAAAATGGTAAAATATAGACAAGAAATATGCTAAAAAAAATACATCATGCACTAAGTGGAAAGTCTAATGCAAAAGAACATCATTCGCATAATGGTGCCACTAATAAAATACATCATAAAAAAAGAAAAAGTTTTGGGCTTGGTACAAAAATGCTGAAAGAATTAACTTACTTTGTATTTGGTCTTGGATTTATTCTCGGGGCTGTATTTTTGGTTTGGTTTGCAACTTTAAAATTACCTGATTTTAATGATTTTGAAAATAGGAAAATAGCTAATAGCACAAAAATATACGACAGAACAGGAAAGGTGTTGCTATATAATTTACATGACAATATAAAACGAACCCAAATCAAAGGCACTGAGATTAGTGATAATATAAAAAAAGCAACAATTGCTATCGAAGATAGAGATTTTTATAATCACATAGGCATCAGTCCGCGTGGCATCCTGCGCTCGGTCTTTGTAGCGCTTACTTCTGGATCAGCGTCGCAAGGGGGCTCAACTATCACTCAACAAGTAATTAAAAATGCCCTGCTAACTCGTGAAAAAACTATCTCTAGAAAAATAAAAGAGTGGGTACTAGCAATTAAGCTTGACGCTCAGGTCAGTAAAGAAGATATATTAACTATATACCTTAACGAGTCACCATATGGTGGAACCATATACGGTGTTGAGGAGGCGTCACTGAGCTACTTTAATAAAAATGCAAAAGACGTGACACTAGCCGAAGCAGCGTATCTCGCTGCTATGCCTCAAGCCCCTTCACGTTACTCACCATTTAGCGGTAACAAAGAAGCTCTTGAAAATAGAAAAAACTTGGTGCTAGATAAAATGTTAGAAACTGGTGTTGTAACACAAGATGAGATGCAAGCTGCAAAAAATGAAAAAGTTACTTTTCAAGATAGAAATAGCTCAAATGGAAAAGCATATCATTTTGTATTTTATGTAATTGACTACCTAGAACAAAAGTATGGAAAAGAGGTTATAGAAAATGATGGACTAAAAGTAATAACGACTCTTAACTGGGATTATCAAAAAGAAGGTGAGGTGATAGTAAAAGAGGCCGCTCTTAAAAACGCAGCCAAATTTGGTGCTGAAAATGCAGCCATGGTTACGCTCGACCCAAAGACTGGACAGATACTAGCCATGGTCGGATCACGTGATTATTTTGATACACAAATTGATGGAAAATATAATATAGCAACAGCACTGCGTCAGCCAGGATCTACTTTTAAGCCCATTGTTTACTTGCTTGCTTTTATGCGTGGCTTTGAACCAGAGACTGTACTTTATGATGTGCCTACTCAATTTTCTACTAATTGCGATGCTTATGGGGCCAGTCTTAATGGCGGCAAATGTTATTCTCCTGTTAATTATGATGGTAATTTTCATGGACCACTTTCATTACGTGTTGCTCTTCAAAACTCTGTTAATATACCCGCAGTAAAGTTACTTTATCTAGTTGGTGTTAAAAATACTTTAGACTTTGCAAAGAAGCTTGGGGTAACTTCTCTTGGTGACACGTCACGCTTTGGCTTGTCTCTAGTACTTGGTGGTGGTGAGGTCTCATTACTTGAAATGACAAATGTCTACTCTACTTTTGCTAACAGTGGTGTCTATAATAAGACAACTCCAATATTAGAAGTAAAAGATAAAGACGGTGAAGTATTAGAAAAGTACGTTCAGAAAGGTACAGACGTGGTACCAAAAGAATATACTGATAAGTTATCGAATGTATTAAGTGACGCAGAGGCCAGAAGTTTAACTTTTTCTCGTGGTAATCCTATTAACTTTTATGACAGGCAAGTAGCAGCAAAAACGGGAACCACTAATGACTTTCGTGATGTATGGGTTATGGGTTATACGCCAAGCATTGCCGTTGGTACTTGGGGTGGTAATAATAATAATAAATCAGTAACAAATGTCGCCGGCGCAGTACTATCTCCTATGTGGAGAAAATATATGAACTTTGTTTTAAAAGATTTGCCTGTTGAAACTTTTGATACATCGTACAGCAGCTCTAGCTCTACTCCTAGCTACTTAAATGGTAACTATTGTGCAGGTGGGGCCGGAACTATACTCCGCTTTATAGGTGGTAGCGGTAGTAAAGGTGGGCCAAGTGATCCTCAGTATAATCTTTGGAATGCTCCAATACTTGCTGGTGGATATTGTAATAATGGTGATACTGGACCAATTGATTCTGAAGAACAAGGCGGAGCATCAAGAACAGCAGAAATACCAACAACAACGAATACTAATGTAATCGAAATCCCAACCACCCCCGCAAATACAACAACAAATTAACTATTCTTTCAGTTTATCTCTTAGTGTATTAATACTTGCTTTTAATTCGGTTGGGGAGTCTATATTATATAGGTTCGCATCTAATTCATTAGCCCCTGCTGTGCTAACAAAAAGATCACCTGACATGCTAATTAATCTTTCTAAAAATGTCTGACTGGTTTCCATATCTGTTATCTTGTCATACTCTATGGTTTTTATTTCTATAGAAAAAAGTCCTTCTCTGATTATTAACCTCTTGTCGGTCAGGTAATAATTATTAGATAATCTTAGGTAAATAAAACTAATAAAAACAAAAGCAAGATAAGCAAGCAATAATAAATTAATTATATTGACTATACTATTCGTAGCCTCAAAGCTAATGTCTAATCCCAAATACTTTACCAGAATTTTATTAAAATAATATATATCCGATGGTAAATAAAAACTTATAACAAAAGCTACTACTGCGTGAAAAGCTAAATTGAGGAGTATATAAATATTAGAAATAGAAAAGTTTTTTTGTATCTCTTCGCTTTCTGCAAGGTCTATATTTGGATTGAACATATGTTTATATTTTGTATTTATTAATATATATCATAACATGGAATATAAAATATATTAAGCTTGCTTTATTTCCTCTGACTTATCCATCCTGACTTCACCTCTTTCAATTAATTTACTACTTTCTTTTTTAAATATTGCTTTTTCTCCGGACTGTAAAATTTGTCTCTCTGCTACTTTTTCTCCAACTTTTATACCTCCTCTCATTAATGCTTTTCCAGCTATACTACCAACAGCGCCAATACCTGTAAGGTCCGCTGCTAAAAAAGCAGCACCAGTTACGCCGTGCACAGCCCTTCTCCAACCTTCTATTTTATTTCCTGTGCCCATTTGCTCACCGCTAATTGCTTCTTTTATCATCTTTGCGCTACCAACAACTGGGACAAAATCTGTTATGTTACTAGCTAAAGTATGGTGCTTAGGATGTATTATATATTTTTCGTCTAACTGCTCTAGAGTCAGTCCTGCATCTTTAGAAATAAAATTAGAGTGATTACTTAGATTTGCGTCAGGGTTATTTTTAAAATTTTCTAAACTCATAAATATATGATAACACAAAATATTAGCTTTCAAAATCTCTTATAAAGTT
>JAYTMX010000034.1:0-6380 GCA_043728155.1 bacterium | reverse complement strand
TTGTGACATATATTTATTGTTTTTATCTGGATTGTATTATACTATATTTTTGAAAATTAATCAAATTATATTTTAATATAATTATCTTATTTCAATATCCACCTGGGCCACCTCTTCGAATTCATCATGTATCTCTTTTCCTAGCTTATCTATATGAGCGCCGATTAATCTAGGTACTCTGTCTGCCATATCGAGTGAGAACTTTACAAAGTCATTATATTTATTTTCAATATCTTCAAAGTCACTACGCAGCTCACCATTTTCAATACTGCGTCTTATCAGAGCCGCGCCGTTAATCTCAACTTCACAGACAACATGATACTTATCGACATCCACTGCACTACTCATAATGTCTATAACCTTCTCTACGGCTGGGTCACTATTTAATTTATCTTTTATCTTGTCTAAGATATCAGGACTAAGTGACTTACCAATTAAGTATTCATAATTTTTATAAATTAGAACAAGGGATACAAATGTTAATAAGATTCCAATAAAAATAGAGGTAATAGCATCGTAAATATAATTCTGAGTGATATGCGTAATTAAGATAGAAGCGAGCGCCACCGAGGTTCCAAGCACTGCTACGCTGTCCTCTAACACTACGGCAACTGTCGTCGGGTCTCCATCTTGTATTATCTTTATTATTCCCTTCTTTTTATTTTTACTTTTCGCATTAGTAAAATTAAGTTCACTGAGTGCTGTTTTTAAAGTAAAGCTCTCGATTATTATGGCTATAATTAAAAGATAAACTATATATATTGAAAAGTGAGATACTTCTTTTGAGATTAGCGCACTTATACCATGATAAATAGTTACTCCAGCGCCAACAAAGAATATTCCGCACGCCGAGATCAGCGCCCAGAAGAATCTTTCCTGACCAAAGCCGAATCTATACCTTTCACTCGCTACCCTCTTAGACCTTTTGATACCAACGAATAATAAAAACTGATTGGCAGTATCTGCAAATGAGTGCACACCCTCGGCAAAAAGCGCAGCTGATCCTGTAAAAGTAAAGCCTATGAATTTACTAATAGTGATAAGAAAATTACCAGTGAGTGCGTACACGACTGATTTGTACCCTATATTATTATTTTCTATTTTCATATTATTATTTATATTTAAAAATATAAATATACTAAAATTTATTTTATATATAAATTATCTTAGTTAAATTTATTAATTAAGTAATTATTTAATTCACCTAACTTCACCCTCACTTGTAACATAGTATCTCTGTCGCGTATACTGACACAATTATCTGCCTCTACAGTCTCAAAATCAATCACTACACAGTACGGTGTACCTATCTCGTCTTGTTTTCTGTAACGTTTTCCTATATTACCACCGTCATCGTATACTACTTGACCTAAATTATATTTTATAAAATCTTTTTTAAGTGACGCGTACACTTCTCTTGCTTTACTTACTAACACTTCTTTGTTTTTTAGAAGTGGTGAGATACACACTTTTACCGGAGCTATATTATTTTTAAGTTTAAGTACTGTGCGTATATCTGATCCGTCTTTTTCTAGGCTTACATCTTCTTCGTTATATGCATCACAGAGTACTGCTAAGACGCTACGTTCAAGACCAATACTTGGTTCTATCACGTGTGGTAAAAACTTTATTTTATTCTCTTCATCTAGGTATTCTAAGTTAACCTTTGAATATTCTTGATGACTTTTCAGGTCAAAATCACCACGATAAGCAAGGCCAGCTAATTCTTTTTGACCCATAGGAAAATCATATTCAAAATCTACTGTACGCTTGCTATAATGCGCTCTATCTGTTCCTTCTATTTCTACCTCATGTATCTTGCTTTCAGTTAATCCAAGATCTAACATAAATGCTTTGAATTCACTTTGTAACTCTGCAAATTTACTTTCCCAGTCTTTTGGGTTTACAAAATACTCTATCTCCATCTGCTCCATCTCACGTAATCTAAATATAAAATCACGAGGAGTAATCTCATTTCTAAAAGCTTTTCCTATTTGTGCCATACCAAAAGGTAATTTTGGATGTAAACTATCCATTATATTTTTAAAATTAACGAACATACCAGCTGCCGTCTCGGGACGTAAATATACAGTGCTGCTACTGTCCTCCATTGCCCCTGCTTGTGTCTTGAACATCATGTTAAATTGTCTTACTTCACCAAGCGTATTTCCGTCTACACTTTTATATTTTTTAGGATCTTCTTTTTGCAAAGTTTGTATTTTTTCATTCAAAGTTTTAACATCTAATCCTACTGCTGAGTGTCCCCATGATTCAAGCAAATGATCGGCGCGATATCTTTTATTCGTTTTCGTATCTTCTACCATCGGATCTGAAAATCCGGCGACATGACCTGAAGCCTCCCAACATTTTGCATTCATGAGTATATCTGCATTAACTTCGTATATGTCTTCTCTGTCTTGTACGAATCTTTTTCTCCATGCTGCCTCTATATTTCTTTTTAGTGTCACTCCATAAGGCCCATAATCAAAAGTGCCAGCTAGACCACCGTATATCTCAGAACCTTGGAATATAAAGCCACGACGCTTACACAAACTCACTATCTTTTCCATCAAATTATTATCTACTTTGTTCATAAAAAATATTATAACACAAAACTACTTTGCGAACCAAATATTAGATCCAGTAAAGTCCGCGATAGAAATAAGTATTCCCCATAAAGAAAGTAAAATGGTTAATCCAACTGCTCCCCATATTAAATGCCAGCGGCCAGCCTCGAACTTTGCACTATCGCCGTTCGCCCTAGCTATTAAAAATCTGACTATACCGTATAAAAATAAAGCAAAAGCAATAGCCGTAGCGAGGCCAAGTAATGGACTAATTATCTCAGTTAAAATATTACTTTGTATATTAGCTATCGTGTCATTCTGTACTACTCCAGTTACGTTTTTCTTTTCCATATTATTGTTTATTTTTTAATTTATACAAATAAGTCTTTATTATTAATTTTTACAAATTACTTGCAAAAAAGATTATAACTTATTTGTATTCTCAGAAAATAAAATTTATCTTACTAAAATATATTATCTTAGTCCTGTAGTATATGGCACTCCTGGTGTTGGTATATCACCTCCAATTCCAATTCCTAGATTAGCTGATAAGAATGATACTAATCCCCAGATTCCAACCATAGCAAACATAGCGATTACTCCAAATCCAATTGATTTGAGGCCTGCTGCTTTGTCTTCTGGCTTACTTGATAACATAGACTTGATAATACCAAAACCAAAGGCAATAAGGGCTACTACGAATAGTGAGCTGTATACTCCTGTTGAGATCTGCTTAAAAGCAATTACTATATTATTAAGATTAGATCCTATATTACTGCCTGTCTGACCTCCTGCTTGTGGTGGTATAATCGGTGCATTAAGCTGAGCGAAAGAAATTGCTGCTGTGCTTAGCGCTATTCCTGATGTTACTAATTTTTTGAATAAGTTTGTTTTCATAAGTTTTAATTTTGTATATCTTAATTATATTATTAATAGGTATAAGTTACAATGAGTTTATACACAATAAAATTGATTGTAAACTCTTAATAGCAAAGCTTAACGCCAGACCTACCAGCGAAACACTGACCACTTATACATTGAGAATTCTCTGAGCAGTTAGCTCCTGAGCTTTTTTTTCCTGTTCCAGATCCTGAAGTACTACCTGATGGTGAGGTTGATACTGATGGTGAAGAGCCACCACCTGCTGATATGGATGGTGCTGTTATGGTTGTCTTATTGCCAGCTGCTCCTAATATACCTGACTGCAAGAAACTAACTATACCCCAAATAGAAAACATTACGGTTAATCCAATAATAGACCAGCCAAGCATTCCTTTTGCATCTTCTAATCCCTTTGCATCACCACTAGACCTCTTCAAAATAAATCTAACTACTGAGTAAAAGAATATTGCTGTCGCTACCGTTAAAAATAAACCAGTTATAGATGTGCCAATAAAATTAGTCCAACTATCTACATAACTTTTGAATGTTTCCATATATTTTTATTATTAATTTATTAAATAGACTTACAAGTCCCATAAGTATCACCACCTTCGCCACCAGTAGCGCTACAAGAAAATCCACTAGCGCATGTCCCTGATTCACATGGCTCACCAGCTACACCATTAGAACATGAAAGAACTTCAAGATTAGCAGCTGATCGCCTTGGTCCATTTTTACAATTAAATATAACAACTCCCGAGACTGATGATACAGGAGAAACAGGAGTTGGTGTGCGACCAGAAGAACCTTCACAATATCCAGAAACTAGAATAGAACCACTAGGGCACGATGTTTTGTTTCCGTTTATGCTCGCTGAATTAGCATTTGAATTACCAGAACCATTACCAGCGCAATCACTAATAGCCGCCTGACCTGGAACTGGACTTGGGCGACTTGTACAACCTCCAACTCCGACTCCTAGATTACGAGCGATGAACTCGGTTAATCCCCAGACAGCAACCATTACAAATAGCGCAAAGACTGCGCCAAATAGCATATTTCCTGCTTGCTTTAATCCCTCACCGTTACCGGTATTTCTCTTCCAGATATAGTTAATAATCGTTAAGAGGAATGCTATAAAAGCAATAGCCATAAGTAATTCTGCTATATTAACTGCTATTCCTTTTGTTCCACCGATTAATTTTGTTATTGAGTCTAACATATTTTTATTTTGATTATTTTATATTAAATATTTGGACCATTACCTGTTCCATCTTTACTAATGCAAGTTCTCTGCACAGAATCTATTTTACAATAAGAAGTTGGACACGCTGGGTTAGTAAAAGTTGAGCACAGTGTACGACCAGAAGGAGTAGAACCTGTAGGATTTGAAGCTGAGCCGTTAAATACTGTCTGTGGCCTGTCTATAGTTTTCTTATCAAAATCTGACCCTAATATATTGGATCCAATAAAGTTAACTAGTCCCCATACGGAAACCATAACAAAAAGACCAAATACAGAACCAAATAATAAATTACCCGCCTGCTGTAATCCTCCTGCATCACCTTGCTTCCTCTTCCAGATATAATTAATAACCGCGAGTAAGAATGCTATGAAAGCCACCGTCATTAGAAGCGTAGCCACTCCTCCGCCAAGTATACTGACGAGTGAGTTAACTAATTTTGTAAAATTTTCTAACATAATTTATTTTATTTAATATTTTTATTAATGATAAGGGTTAATTAAATACACCCTTAACTGTTGTATCTATAACATTATATATCATCTCAGCACCAAAAACTATGGCCGCTACAAGCAGACTGTACACAATCCATTTCTTTCCTTTTTTTACATATTCTGGATTCTCTTGGCCTAACATAAGTAGTATTACTCCTCTAACAATACCTAGTATAATACCAATCACAGCCAGAAAAGTTAAAACATTAACAATACCAAGTATAACTGATTGAACCGAAACACTATCGAGTGGGTTAGTAAAACCTTGTGCATAAGCAACAGAAATAAAATCTTGATTTAAAAATGCTACAACTTTTTCAAATTTACCACCTGCATTTTCTAGTCCTATTCCTGACAAGATGGCGTTAACTAAAAGATAAGCGCCAAGCATGAACCCAGAACCGATGAGTAGCTTCCAAAGCCTACTTTTTGCTTCGGCTATATTACCTGGATTAGTTGGATCTTTTAGTATTGGATACACAGTAAATAGTAAGCCTATAAAAAATACCGCAGGAAATACGACTGTAATCACATAATCCCCGACACTCGTAGCTAATCCAAATAAGTCATCTATGGTGCAAGGTTTTGTCTGTGTGGCATCACCAATACTGTTACCACAGTTAACAATGCTTTCTGATTTACCCTCTAAATTTGTAGCGCTTGGAGTAAATGCTGTACCTACATTTGTATTTACTTGTGCTAATATTATTTTATTTTGTATTTCTTGCATATTTGTATCTATTATTTTTATATACTTATCTTGTGTTGTATATAGACCCCCAATCTTTTGAAAAGATTTCTATTGCTTCTTGTAATGTCCTCCTACCTGATAATATATTATCATATAAATTATACACTGACCCCGAGACTGATACTGGATTATTATTATAGATTAACTTTGAGACGAGTGCGCTTCTGCCTACCACTTCTGCTCTTTCTGATCCGTCATTACCATATAGGACATCACGCCTTGCCCCTGCCATGCCAGTAGCATATGACAAGTTCCTAGAAAAGTTTTTATCAGCAACTAACTGAGCTACGCTAACTGCATAAGGAAAGTCCTTAGTACTTTTAACTACAGCAACTCCTATCATATCTGCTGCTACTGACTGATACTTAGAATTCTCCATTTGCGGCATAAAATATAGTCCAATATCTAAGTTAGGATTCTCGAACTTTATATTATCTATATCA
>JAYTMX010000033.1:0-3892 GCA_043728155.1 bacterium | reverse complement strand
CAGAAGAAAATGAAAACAATTTTCAAAATAGCTTAGAAGCTTTTATGGAAATAGCTAGCCTAAGTTCTGATCAAGATAATGACAAAAAGGAAAATGAAGGAGTGAGATTAATGACTGTCCATGCCTCAAAAGGACTCGAATTCGAATACGTATTTATAGTAGGATTAGAACAGGATTTGTTCCCGTCTAAAAACCTAGGAGGCAAGAATAAAACAAAAGAAGAACAAGAAGAAGAGAGAAGACTGTTCTATGTTGCAGTAACACGCGCCAGAAAGAAATTATTTTTATCTTTTGCTGAGATGAGAACTATATTTGGTATGCAAAATCTAGCCATGCCTAGCGAATTTTTGGCGGATATCGATACTGACATTGCTAATCATAATGATATGTATTACAAAGAGAGAAGAGAGAAGACTGTATACTATTAAAATGCATACAATCAATCTGTGCATTACTAATTAATTAATTCTAATTACATGTTATTATTTAGGTATGAATAGAGAATCATATTTCCAAGACAAAGATGCAAATGTGGGGGCAGGTGAAAATATAGAAAATAATACATTAGAAAGTAACTTTTCAAAAGAGAAGTCTATATTATTCCTTTTTGTAGTAATAGTCGTAGCAATTATTGGCATATCTTATGTCAAAGATAATTTTCTTAATAATTATTTTAAAAAGTCTAATCCATTAGCTATAAATACAGAGCAGTCTGGAGGATATTTAGAGACTTATGATCCAATCAAAAATTCTAATGAAGATACAGACGGTGACGGGGTAGCTAATTGGAGAGAGGTAGTTGCCGGAACTAATCCAGAGGATAAGAACTCAGTAAGTGATTCTGGTTTACAAAAAAATATCTTAGTAACTGCGACTACTAGCCTAACAAAATTAGCAGCAGCTGACCTGTATACTCTTTCAAAATATAAAGAGAAGTATCCAAATATGAATACAGACAGCCTTACAGCTGGACTAGCTGCAAATTATGAGAATTTAATTTTACCAAAAAGAATAATAGATATAAGTACTGCTGACAGCAAAGAAATTACGTATTTGAAAGGTTATGGAAATAGTATGGCCGCAATGTTTGCTATTATTTTATCAAATAATAAATTTGTTGAGCTTACAGAGGTTCAGGAAAAAGTACCAACTTTTATAAAAACAAAAGAGTATTTATTGACCTTAGAAAAAGTCTGTGATGTGAATAAAGTGGTTAAAAATGTACCTAGTAGTTACGCTGAATTACACAAAGATTTTGTGTATAATTGTGAATTATACGCGAGTGTCTTAAAAAGTATGATGGCTATAGATGAAGATAAGATAAGATTCTTGATAGCTGCAAAAAAACAAGAAGAAACAGTTAGAAATATTTTCTCTAATTTTAATAGTTATTCTGACAGATTAAAGAGTGATTCAGTATTTTTTAAAAGTAATGAAAATGGTTATGTATTTATAAATAAAATAAATTAAAATATGAAATTAATAAACATCAAATTTTTTAAAATAGTAATATCTATACTGTTAGCAGTTAATATAAGTATAAATAATAGTTATGCACTTTTTGGAGTAGGAGATATTGTTTTTGATCCAGCGGGTTTTGCGAATACTTTAATTAGTTCCGTAAAAGCAGGAGCCTCTTATGTGAAAGACGTAGCTATAACTGCTAATACCTTTTCTTCGTCACTATCATCAGGTAACCTCTTTTTAAAAGAAAACTTCTTAGATAGAATAGCTTATGCTATTGCTAACTCTGCTATAGCAAGTTTAAAAGGTGAGCTTGCTAATGCTATTAGTGGAGGGGGTATTGATGGTGGCTCTGCTTTTTTAGATAATCCAGAACAGTTTTTTCAAAGTATAGCCAAAGACCAAGAATTGTTAATAAAAAAAGAATTATTAGGAGCAGTGGGAGGAGTATTAGGTGCTCAAAATGAAGATATATACAAATTATTTAGCGAGGGGGTTACTAATGACGCCACTCAGACAAAAGCATTATTTCAAAAATCTATCACCTCAACTATTGGCTCTACTATATGTAGTAAGTTAAATACAGACTTACAAAAAGCTGTAACTTTAAAAGAAGATGTCACGACAATATCTTTGTTAAGGGCATCTTATGCTGCGTCATGTACGGCCGGAGATAAAGTAACTCAATATCAAAATCAAAAAGACTGTGCCAAAAACTTTTCTTGTGGTGGCTTTGATTCTATACTTGCAATTACTCAGAACCTAGGACAAAATACTGATGCAGGCAGGTATGAATCAGCTCTTGCAAAATATCAAAAAGATACAGCTAAAAAAACAGATGAGATTAACAAGGAGCTAGATAGAGGTAATGGATTTTTAAATAAAAAGAAATGTGTAACATTTGAAAAAGTTGAAAATAAAGAAGTGTGCATAAAATATGAAAACGAATCCCCAGGTATAGCTGCTGCTAATTCATTACAAAAGTTAATAACTTCACCCATAGACGAGAATCTAAGAGTAGATGAGATAGGAGAATTTGTAAGTAGCCTCGCAAGCAGGTTTTTAACCAGTCTAGTTAGTAAAGGTATTAAAAAAGGTACTGATGCTATTAGAGATGGAATCAGTAATGAGATAGCCTCAATACAGTCTCCTTCGTCTCTATCTTCAGGTTCACAGCCCGCTCCTGGAACATCAGGTACAGTCCCTGTCACCTTATCAGAAACTCTACCTACTTCAGAGCCCTCTTTAGAATTAGGTACTGATGGTGCTGCTGCCTATCTTAGTATAAATAAACCATTAATTGACGCAGCAAGACAAGAGAACAAGGACGCTAGACCACTAGTACAAAAAGAATTAAATGTATATTCTAATGTGCTTAATTCTTATAAGCAAGTAGATACCTGTTATATACAAAAAGAAAGTCAAAGAATAATACCAGGGTCTACAGCAATACCATACCCACAAAGTATACCGTCTCAAGTGAGTGACAGGATAACAGATCTTAGCTCAAAAGCTAGAAACTTACAAAATATAATAAGGCTATCCGAGGGGGTAGACGTATATGTAAATGAAAAGATAGTAGCAATGAGCATCAGTACTAATCTAAAAGTTTTAGATTTTTACAGAGAGAAAATTTTTAAGAAAATAGAAAGCTCTGATTCTCTAAAAGATTCTGATTGGGGTATAAGAGATGCTAATAATACTTACGGCGCAGATGGAAATCAGGCCGCAGCATTATATACCTTACTTGCAGATGAAGCAGTCAAGACTCTCAAAAATGTAGTTAAAACTGGATTTGGTGATAATGCAAAATCAGAAGATATATCACCACTTGCAGCATGTAATGCTTTCGATCCTAATCCACAGTTACAGCCAGTTGACAATAGTGGAGGGAATAATTAAAGTTAAAATCGATACCAAAAAAAATTCAAATAATAAAACACTACTCATAAGTAGTGTTTTATTATTACTTAGTTAACACACAGCACACAAAATCATAAGTATTACATTATGTTTTTATGTTATAATATATATTAATATGAAAAGCCAAAGCAAGTTAGCAAAACTTTTTTCTGTAAAACTACTATTTATATTTTCCCTAGTCTTTGTGTTTTCTTTTTCTCAGGTTAATTATTCAGGCGCTCAAGTAGCAGATGGAAAGTGTTATACATTGGCGGGCACAAGAGGATTTGTTGATTCGTCAGGTTATGCAATACCCGCAGCCCAAGAAGCTTCAAAGTGTGCCGGGAATGACGGCGGTAGTATAACCCCAGCTCAAATAGCTTCAAATAGAGGTGTAGCAACTGTGCCAGCTTCAGCGAAAGTGGCTTGTTATAAAAAAGGAGACGGTACAATAGTTGATGCCGCAACTAAAACAAGAATACTCTCTGCAGATCAGTGTTCTACAGTTGAGCTTGGTGTCCTATCT
>JAYTMX010000032.1:0-2681 GCA_043728155.1 bacterium | reverse complement strand
TTGCCAAAAACTTTGGGAGGGAAGCCAAAAGCGAACTCTTCTACTCTCATGCCACAGATTTTAGCTGCAGCATAGTGGCCAAATTCATGTATCATCACCAGAACTATTAAAACCAAGAGAAATATTAATATAGACATATTTATTTTTGAATTTATTTATTAAAATTATTTATTTTTATTATTAATATTTTTATGGATCTTTAGTGTTTAATTATCTCCCATAATATCAGTTTCTTTATTTTTAAATGCTGCTTCGGCCTCGTCGTTCGCTGCGTCTACTTTTGCTTGTAATGTATCTAAGAATCTTTTTTTATCGTCCTCGCCATACATACCTTCTTTTGCTTTACTTTCTATTTCTTTTTTTGCATCCTCGCGTACACCACGAATTTTAATTCTAGCGTCTTCTAATTTTTCTTTTACTATTTTTACATACTGAGTTCTACGCTCTGTCGTTAACATCGGGAATATAACACGCAGCCCCTCACTACCACCAGCGACAGATAGTCCAAGATTAGCATCGTTAATCCCTTGTTCCAAATCCTTCATAACTGATTTATCATACGGGATTACTAGTAGTGTCTTCGCATCTTCTAGGTTAACACTGGCAACGTGCGATAATTGCATTTTAGATCCATAAGCATCAATATATACATTGTCGAGTACCATTGGTGTCGCGCGCCCTGTCTGTATACTTTTCATCTCTAAGGCAAATCTTTCCATTGCACTTTTTATCTCACTGTCAAAATTATTAAAGGTGTACATATGCTTATTTATTTTCTTGTTTATTTATTATCTATTATTATACTATAAAGTCTATTTTTTATGAAATAAATAATATTAAATATTAGCAAAATAATCAGAAAGTTGCTTCTCGGATATTAAGCCCTTGTTATTTAACTCTTCTAACTTTATCAGCTTTTCAAGTCCATTAAAATCTTTACTCATTATTAACTTTTTTTTATATTCTGAAAAAATATTTTTAGATTTTATATTTTTATCATTTAATTCAAAATTATTAGAATCTAATATTTGCATTCTAGAGATTACAGTTGGTAAAAAGTAAGCAATACTTTCTACTACAAAAATAATTTTAATGTTCTCATTTGCTTCTTCTAACATTTTAAGCATAGCGTTTTGAAGGCCGGTGAGGCGCATATTTCTATTGGTAATAACATACCTAATATCACTACTTTTATTTTGCAAAAAACTTTTTATTTTTTCTAAATCATCTAACTTTAAAGTCCTCTCATCTTTTTCTTCCACGTTTAAATCAAAATTAAGATAATCTAATGTTGTATTCTCTATTTCTTGTTTTAATTTATTATAAATATTTACGTCTCCAATTAATATAGTGGCGTGAGTTTTAATTTTACTTAAAATATTATTCATATTACTTTTAACTTTTTTATTAAAATATTTTTATCTTTTTGTAATCACAGATTTCTTATATACGTCTAAGTGTTTTAGCGCCTCACCAGTCCCCTTAGCAACGCAGAATAGCGCATCATCAGCGAGTACTGCTTTCACATTACATTTCCTTTCCACCAGGTCTGGTAGGTGACGCAATTGAGACGAGCCACCACTCATAATAATACCATTATCTATAATATCACTGGCGAGTTCTGGTGGTGTATCTTGTAATACGTCTTTGATAGCTTTGATTATTAATTTTAATTCCTTGTCTATGGCTTTTACTATTTCGTTCGTACCTATCTCTACTGTTTTTGGTAATCCAGTTATATAATCACGGCCTTTTATATTCATTTTGAGTTCCTCTTCTAATGTTAATGCTGAGCCGATATTTATCTTGATTTGTTCTGCCATCTGTTCACCTATTGCCAGATTATGTGATTTTTTTATATGATCGATTATGGCCTGATCTAACTTATTCCCGGCACACTTAACACTAGTACTGCATACTATACCCCCAAGAGAGATAACAGCAACGTCAGTAGTTCCACCGCCAATATCAACTATCATTCTACCCTTTGCTTCGTGTATTGGTATACCTGCACCTATTGCTGCCAGTATTGGCTCCTTAACAACGTAAGCATTACGAGCACCGGCACGCATAGCTGCCTCGATTACTGCGCGCCTTTCGGTGCTCGTAACTCCTGCCGGGACGCTTACCATTACGTCTGGTTTCCATATATTCCATTTTGATAGCGCTTTGTTGATATAGTGACGCAGCATCGCCTCGGTTACTCTGTAATCAGCTATAACTCCGTCACGCATCGGCCTGTAGGCAACTATATCATCTGGCGTCTTACCTATCATTTCTTTTGCGTCTATGCCTATGGCTAACACTTTTTTATCTCCCTCACGTATAGCTACCACCGATGGTTCATTTAAAACAACACCGCGCCCAGGCACATATACAAGTATATTTGCAGTTCCAAGATCAATACCAAGCTTTGCTGTTTTAAACATATAAGATTTATTACTTATTTGTATTATACACTAAAACCTAAATGAAAACAAAAACAGCATTTTTATGCTGTTTTTGTTTATTTTTAACTAATTTCTAGACTAGTTTACAAACGTAAAGGCTTTACCTGTTTTATTAGCTCTACCTGTTCTACCTATCCTATGTATGTATGTCTCATAATTATTAGGTAAGTCATAATTGATAACATGACTAATGTCATTAATGTCTATACCACGAGCAGCTACGTCAGTTGC